>JAFOMO010000033.1 GCA_017418905.1 Clostridia bacterium
AGTTTCGTCCCCTATGGGGCGTGTGAGTTGCAACGTAAATTCGCCTAAATATACTTCTTTTTCAAAAGTTTCGTCCCCTATGGGGCGTGTGAGTTGCAACTCTGCCCACGTTGTCACATAACCGCCGTAACCGGGTTTCGTCCCCTATGGGGCATGTGAGTTGCAACTGTAAAAAATATCAGTTCAAGAAAATCAGGAGTTTATGCGGCTTTTTTTGAGTGAACTTTGCTCGGCAGGCGAACCGCCTGCAAGTTATTGCTTTTTTATGTCTGAAGTTCGGCGGCAATGCCCGAAAAGCTCATAAAACCTGAGATGCGAACCTGTTGGTATATTATAGCATTATTATTTGTTATTGTCAACAATATGTTGTGTCATATAGTAGGAAAAGTATAAAAAAGTATAAAAATTGAGGCGATATACCTATAATAAAGAAAGCCTTTTTATTTATGCCCCTTGATTATCAGCTTATTTATCCTGTTATCCTCAATTTCCGCAACCTTTATCTGCAAGCCGTTAAGCTCTAAGGTCTGATTCTTTTTCGGTATGATACCGAGCTTTTCAAATACCCAGCCGCCGACAGACATACTGTCTGTATCAACTTCTTTTTCGGGTATCTCAAACAGCTCCAGCAAGTCCTCTACCTGCATATCGCCGCTTACCTCATAGCAGTTATCCGAAAGCTTTTTATACTGCTGTTCAATTTCCTCGTCCTCGTCCCATATCTCTCCGACAAGCTCTTCAAGCAGATCTTCCATTGTTGCAATTCCGAGTATACCGCCGTATTCGTCCGCAACAAGCGCAATATGTATTCTTTTTCGCTTGAAGTCTGCAAGCAGTGCGGAGAGCTTTCTCGTTTTATACACAAAATAGGGCGGCTGCATAAGCTCTCTGATGTTCGGCGTTTTGCCGGTTGTCAAAGCTTCGAGATAATCTCTCGTATAAAGTATGCCAATTATATTGTCGATATTATCCTCATATACGGGAATACGGGAAAAACGCTCGCTTGAAATGGTTTTCTTTATCTCGTCAACATCATCGTTAACATCAATAAACACAACGTCAACTCTCGGTGTGAGTATTTCAAGCACAGTTTTTTCATCAAATTCAAGAGCCGACTGCACCATTTCGCTTTCTGCCTCTTCAAGCACACCCTCTTCTTCGCTGGATTCAATAATATATTTCAGCTCGTCCTCTGTAAAAGAGGGAGTTTCATCTTTACTTCCGGTTATTTTTAAAGCGAAAGCGTTTATCTTTATAAACATCAGCGACAGGGGAGTGAGCAGTACCATTAATATATATACCGCACCCGAAAAGCGTGTCAATAACAGTTCGCTGTTCTGCTTTGCATAGCATTTCGGTATTATCTCGCCAAAGGTGAGTATCAGCAGAGTAAGCAGTCCCGTGCTTATCGCCGCACCGTAATTGCCCCATATTTTTGTACATAATATAGCCGCAATAGATGACGCCGCTATGTTTACAATGTTATTGCCTATGAGCAGAGTTGTTATCGTTTTGTCGTACTCGTCAAGAAACTTTAAAGCCTTGTCGCTGCCCTTTATTTCTTTTTCAAGCATATTTTGCAGTCGCGGGCGGCTGCATGAATTAACTGCCGTTTCGGTAGAGCTGAAAAATGCAGAGAATGCAACGAGTACCGCAACAGCTATTATCATTATCGTATCGTACATTATGAAGAATACCTCGTTTTATATAAACATATAATAATTGTATAATAGAAACATATATTTATATTTCTGATAAAGAACAAAGATATTCTTTTGTTTCAATATGTCACAATAGCATTACATTAATGTTACTAAATAACGTCAAAAAATGTTCAAATGTTTTTTATCTTTATATCTTGTATCATTTTGTTAATAATGGTATAATGTATGTATGATCGGGAAAACTACTCCCGAGGTGTGTAATATGCAGGAAAAGACAGATCACAGTAAAAAACGCAAAAAGTCAAAGAGCGAAAGCGAATGTAATGACGCTTTGCCGAATACAACCGCACAGTCACCCGAAGAATCGGGGAGTGTTACGGTTGAATCGGACGATTGTGTAATACATTGTCTTACCATAATCGGAGAGATAGAGGGTCATACAGAGCTGCCCGCACAAAACAAGACTACTAAATATGAACACGTAATACCTCGCCTTGTCGCACTTGAAGAAAGCAGAGAAATAGACGGGCTTCTGATAATCCTCAACACCGTAGGAGGCGACATTGAGGCAGGTCTTGCAATTGCCGAGCTTTTGGCAGGAATGAGCAAGCCGACAGTGTCGCTTGTTTTAGGCGGAGGTCATTCTATCGGAGTACCTCTTGCGGTTGCGGCGAAATACTCTTTTATTGCACCGAGTGCGTCAATGACTATTCACCCCGTAAGGTCAACGGGGCTTACTTTGGGTGTTCGTCAATCGTTTGAGTATCTTCAAAGAATGCAGCAGAGAATAAATAACTTTGTTGCAGAAAATTCAAAAATTTCTGCTTCTCGGTATAACGGTCTTGTAATGACAACGGGCGAGCTTGTAATGGACGTAGGCACTGTTTTAGAGGGCAGGCAGGCTGTTGAAGAGGGACTTATCGACAGCGTAGGCAACTTAAGTGTTGCTTTGAAAAAGCTTAAAAGCATGATACAAAATAAATAATGTCTATCAGTCGGGCGGATAATACAAACAATAATGAATGGTCAAGAAATAAGTTGTGCAGCTCAGGCGAGCATGAAAGTGCAGGTTATTTCTTGACGATTCCTAAATATAGTAAACGTCATAAAAAAATCCTAATTGACTAATAGCGGACAGTGATATTTGTGGTGTGATAAAAACAAAGTTTGAACTAATTTTTTCCACTTTCCACTTTCCAAATTCCACTTTAAAAATTGTTCATTAGGTCAAGAGTTATGTCGTTTACTATAACTGCCCGATTACATATATTTTAAATGGGGTCAGCTTTTGTATAAAGGTAACTAAGGAGGAATACATATAATGAATATCTGGCAGGCGATTATACTGGGTATAGTACAGGGCTTGACTGAGTTTCTGCCCGTTAGCAGCAGCGGTCACCTTACAATATTTCAGCATATAATGGGTGTTAATGCCGAGGGTAATTTGTTTTTTAATGTAATGCTGCACGTAGGTACTCTTGTATCGGTGTGCGCAGTATATCATAAGCTAATAATCAGGCTTATAAAAGCATTGTTTTCTGCACTAAAGGATATTTTCACAGGCAATTTCAAGTGGAGCCAAATGGACGGCGACAGAAATCTTCTTGCAATGCTGTTTATTGGATTGCTGCCGCTGTTTTTGCTTTTTGTGCCTATTCCGGGTTCCGGCGGCATAAACGGCAAAGATATGGCAGAGATCTGGCAGGGCAACACAGGATATTTTATTGTAACAGGCTTTGCACTTTTGTCAACGTCAATAATGCTTTGGGTAGGCATAAAGGCAATGGAGAACACAAAAGAAAAGGCTGTTCATTCCGGTGAGAATAAAACGGTAGGCAGAAGGCGTATGAAAACCGTTGACGCCGTATGCGTCGGCTTGACACAGTGCTTTGCGGCTATTTTTCCGGGACTTTCCCGTTCCGGATCAACTCTTGCAATGGGACAGCTCAGAGGCATAAACAAACAAGCGGCTCTCGATTATACCTTTGTATTGGGTATACCGTCAATTATGGCAGCGGCGCTCTTAGAGGCAAAAGACGCATTTGAGGCTCAGGGTACACAAGACACTCTCGCAGTAGGTACAGGCGCAATGATCGCCGGAATGATAGCCGCTATGATAGTTGGATTTTTTGCAATAAAGCTGTTCAAATGGATGCTTGCAAAGGACAGAACAGGCATATTTGTTGCATATACGGCAATTGTCGGTATAGCTGTTATCGTAATAAGCGCAATAGAGCTTTCAACAGGAAACAATCTGTTCAGCGGCGCACCGCTGACGTTTTAGTCAATGTGCAATGTGCAATTAGCAATGTGCAATGCGTTTATACATAATAAAACCGTATGTTTATTGCACGCAGTCAAAATTTCTGCTGTGTTATACTAAGGAACTGTCAAGAAATAACCTGCACTTTCATGCTCGCCTAATTTGCCTGAATTGCACAGCTTATTTCTTGACAATTCCTAAAGGTCAATGCTATTAGTAAAGTTTGGCAAGCATTCCATTGCACATCGCACATTGCACATTGCACATTGAAGAAATGGGTGGGGTGAATTATAATTGGCAGAAGAGAAGGAAAAGAAAAAGAAGAAGGAAAAAACGGGCGGACTTTTGAAGAAAAAGGACGAGAAGGTAAAAAAAGCAGAGAACAAGGTGTCAAAGAATGCTGATGAGATAACTGCCGCAAAGCAAAAGCGTGCAATAATAATGTTTTTGTCGGGCATAATGCTTGCGGCTGTAATATATATTCCGGGCGATCTTGTATGGCTTTGGCTGCACAACGGGGTTAGAGGCTTGTGCAGTCTGCTTTCGTGGTATTGGCCGCTTATGCTAATAACTCTTGCGGTTGCGTCGAGTCTTTTTGATGAGCCTGTAAAAAAGAAAAAAATGTGGCTGACTGCGGCTTTTGTTTCGGGGCTTACAGTTTGCTTTAATGCGGCTGCTTATATTTTTACGTATAAAGACAGCTTTAATGTAAAAGAAACCTTTACGCAGGGCATATCGTATAAGGGCGGCGGAGTTATGGGCTTCTTGTTTGGTGCGCCGTTTGTAAAGCTTTTCGGAATTACTCCTGCGAGAATACTGATAATACTCGTTACCCTTGTTGTGCTTGTGTTTGCGGTAAACGTACATAAACCTGTAAGCGAGCTATATGAATACTTTGTAGAGCGTACGACCGATCGCCTTGCGCTGATGATAAAGAAGTACAAACGCAGACAGGCTAAGGTGCGCCCCGTAAAAATTGCGGACGATGCTTTTTTTGATGATGATAGGTTTGATGAGTACGATATTCACGACAAAGACGAAGAAGACGATAACGCAGAGGACAGCGAACAAGAGGATAAGGGCGGCTTGTTAAAGAAAACACTTATCAAGATAAAAGCAAAGACTGCCGGTAATACAGTACCCGATACGCTTGACGGAGAAAATGATGCTCTTGATGATGACAGTTCAGACAGTACAAATGAACTGCGAGCCGCAGATCAGGATGAGTTCTTTGATGAGGACGACAACGAGAACGGTACATTTGACGATCTTGACGAAGATGATAAAGACCCGTTTGACGATGACGATTCATACAGCATAGATATTGATATTGATGATGAATTTGAAAATAATACCGTCAAGAAAGAAAGCGTTGACGATTACTCAAATGAAGAGCTTACAGAGGGACTTTTCGGTGATCTTCTTGATGATGATGAACCAAAGGCTTCAAAGATCGCAAGAGATATTTCCGTCAACAAAAGGAATAATGCCGAGCCTGTAAACGAAAAGCGTGTGTTCAGAGGTAATACGGAGAATATTAAGAAGCCCATACAGGTTCAGCCAAAATATAAATATCCGGGTGTCGATCTGCTTGCAAAGGGCAAGAAGAATAACCTCAATTACGAGTCTGAGCTGAGAGAAAACGCACGAAAGCTTATTGAAACTCTCGACAGCTTCTCTGTCGGCGCAAAGATAACGGGCTATTGCAGAGGTCCGTCTATTACAAGATACGAGATAAAGCCTGCACCCGGAGTGAAAATTTCACGTATCACAAGCCTTGCAGACGATATTGCTCTTGGTCTTGCAGCAGACGCAGTAAGAATTGAAGCTCCTATTCCGGGTAAGCCTGCTATCGGTATTGAAGTGCCGAACAAATCTGTCACTTCAGTTACAATGCGTGAGCTTATCGACTCGGAGGATTTCAGAAAGCAAAAAAGCGTGCTTGCGTGCGTTTTAGGCAGAGATCTATCTAATAATATTGTAATATCCGACCTTGCAAAAATGCCGCATTTGCTTATCGCAGGTACAACAGGTTCGGGTAAGTCTGTTTGTGTTAACTCTATACTTATGAGTATCATTTTCAGAGCAACTCCCGATCAGGTAAAGCTTATACTTATAGACCCTAAAAGAGTTGAATTTACAAAGTACAAGGGTATTCCGCATTTGCTTGTACCCGTCGTTGATGATGTAAAGAAAGCGGCGGCGGCTCTTAACTGGGCAGTAAACGAAATGGAAAACCGTTACGGCATACTGTCATTATACAATGTAAAGGATATTGACAGCTACAACAAAATGGTAGAAAAGAATTGGCAGACAATGACCCCCGAAGAAATAGCGGACGAAACCGAAGAGCCGAGCAAGGTAGTAAACGGTGTGTTAGTACCGCCGAGGGCTAAAAAGAAGATGTCAAAGATAGTTATTGCCATAGATGAGCTTGCAGACCTGATGATGGTCGCCCCCGGCGAGGTTGAGGACGCTATATGCCGTCTTGCTCAGAAAGCCCGTGCCGCAGGAATGCACTTAGTCGTTGCAACTCAAAGACCGTCTGTTAATGTGATCACAGGCGTTATCAAGGCGAATATCCCGAGCCGAATATCTTTGAAGGTTGCCGCTGTTGTTGACTCTAAAACTATTCTCGATATGGGCGGCGGTGAAAAGCTTATCGGGCGAGGCGATATGCTGTATAATCCGGTAGGTTCTCCGAAGCCTATAAGAGTTCAGGGCGGTTTTTCGTCCGATGAAGATATTGAAGCTGTAACAGAGTTCTTGAAGAATAATTGCAGCTCCGATTATGACGAAAATATAACAGAGGAGATCGAGCGCATTTCTCAGGAGGGTATAAAACCGACACCTGATGAAGCTGATGACGACGATACAGAAACAGACCCTCTGCTCGATCAGGCAATAGATATAGTTGTTGCCGCAGGGCAGGCGTCGACCTCACTTCTGCAAAGAAAAATGAAGATAGGCTATGCCAGAGCAGGAAGACTTGTCGACACTATGGAGCAAATGGGAATAGTAGGTCCTCACGAGGGCAGCAAGTCAAGAAAGGTTTTGCTCACACCCGAACAGAACCTTGAAAGAAAGCTCGGACATTAATAGATGTATATATGTATAAAATTGTACATTGCACACTGCACATTGTACATTTACGCAAGGTGGTGAAAAATAATGATTCTTAAAGTAGACCGAATAGACGAAAAGCATGTTATATGTATAGATAAGGATAAAAAATATTTTGCAATTGAGAAAAGCGAAATAACAGTACCAGTTGAAAAGGGATATTTCATTGTTATTGATGATAACGGTAATCTTACCGTTAGTAAAGAAAAACCGCAGAAAAATTGAAAATGTAAAATGTAAAATGTAAATTTTTTTAAATGGTTTCCGAAGTGGTTACAAAAAAACCATTTTCAACTTTCCATTTTCCATTTTCAATTTAAAAGGACGGTCCTCTCTAAGCTGAGAGGGCTGTTTTTTCAAAATACTACGAAATTTTTACAAAATCAGATTAATTGTAACAATTTCGTAACAACTTAACGTGAGTTATCTGTTATAATACAGTAGAATCAAGTAATAGTACTAATAAAGGATATTCAATAAAAGAGAAAGGAAAATAAAAATGGGCGTTTACGAAGAATTGGAAGCAAGAGGACTTATTGCTCAGGTAACGGACGAAAACGAGATCAGAGAGCTTGTAAACGGAGGGAAAGCTACATTTTATATAGGCTTTGACCCGACAGCCGACAGCCTTCATGTAGGACACTTTATGGCTCTCTGCCTTATGAAAAGACTTCAGATGGCAGGCAACAAGCCGATCGTTCTTGTAGGCGGCGGAACAGGCATGATAGGCGACCCGACAGGCAGAACAGATATGCGCCAAATGCTCACAAAAGAAACTATCGCACATAACTGCGAGTGCTTTAAAAAGCAAATGAGCCGTTTTATTGATTTTTCAGAGGGAAAGGCAATAATGGTAAACAATGCAGATTGGCTGCTCGATCTTAACTATGTTGATCTTCTGAGAGAAGTAGGTTCACACTTTACTGTTAACAGAATGCTTGCGGCAGAATGTTATAAGCAGAGATGGGAGAAGGGCTTAAGCTTCTTAGAGTTTAACTATATGATAATGCAGAGCTACGATTTCTATGTACTCTATCAGAAATACGGCTGTAATATGCAGTTCGGCGGTGACGATCAGTGGAGCAATATGCTGGGCGGCACAGAGCTTATCAGACGCAAGCTCGGCAAAGATGCTTATGCTATGACTATAAACCTTCTTCTCACCTCAGAGGGCAAGAAGATGGGCAAAACGCAGAAGGGCGCTTTGTGGTTAGACGCAGAGAAAACATCTCCCTATGAGTTCTATCAGTACTGGAGAAATATTGATGACGCAGATGTTATCAAGTGTATCAAGATGATAACCTTCTTGCCGCTTGAAGAGATCGCAGAGCTTGAAAAGCTTGAAGGTGCAGAGCTTAACCGTGCAAAAGAGGTTCTTGCGTTTGAAACAACTAAAATGATACACGGCGAAGAAGAGGCACAAAAGGCTCAGCAGGCTGCAAGAGCACTTTTCGGCAGCGGAAGCAATACGGATAATATGCCTACAACAGAGCTTTCGGACAGCGACTTTACAGACGGTAGGATCAATATTCTGGATCTGCTTGTAAAAGCTTCTCTTGCACCGTCAAAGAGTGAGGCTCGCAGAAATGTTGTTCAGGGCGGCGTTACTGTTGACGGCGAAAAGGTAAGCGATGTTGCTTTTGAATTGTCTTGCGAAGATATTACCACTAAAGGCGAGATAGTTGTAAAAAGAGGTAAAAAGGCTTTCCGCAAGATCAAGAAAGCATAATCATATATAATACATATTTCGTAATAATTGCGAAAGGAGGCGGAGCTATTGAAAAGGTCGGTAAAAAAGAGTGTTCCTACAGGTTTTCTGGCTGTTATAGTTGTTTTGATATTTATATGCGGAATTGCGGCAATGCTTATTTCGGGGCATAAACTGAATCTTGGGAAAATTACAAGCAGCAGTATGCCTGTAACAAGCAATTCATCATCAGGCAGCAGCATTGAAGGAATAAACTCGGCGGCGGTTGCTCCGACTGCGTTTGAAGAAGAAAGTAATTTGCCGACAGATTACAGACTGATAACCGTACTGAATGACGATATATATAAAGGTTCTCTAATGCTTGTCAATTATATGTATGAGTCACACGTTGACGGTGAAAATCTTATAAACCTTTATGAGAATGTTTCAAGCTCGGTCGGCGTAAAAGATGACGATATGCTGATAAATAATGTCGTTCTGAAACCTCTGAAT
>JAFOMO010000260.1 GCA_017418905.1 Clostridia bacterium
GCCGTTATCCATACTGTTTGGGTTTTCGAGTATTTTCAGCGTAAATTTGCAGTCGGCACAGAATATGGGCTTACCGTCTTTTATATCTGCAATAATGTTGTTGTTCTCGCCTGTTATCCTGCACGAAATATCATCAAAGCTTACAACAGAATCAACGGCTTTATCTGTCAGGAGTTTATACGTCAGATAGTCGTCATTATCGAGAGTATAAAGTCCGTTTCGTGTAAAAGCCGTTACGGTAGGCATAAATATTTTGTCTGTATCTGCTTTCAATGTGCAGGCGACAGGCGTTTGAGTAGGATCGTTTCTTTGGTTTACAAAGTCAAGCAGTGTGTAGTGATGTCCTTTCAGGCTGCTTTCGGGCGAGAGTGAAGATATATTTTCTATCGGTATTACTTCGCCGTCCTTTACAAATGTCAATACCTCGTTTGCAGTCGTTTCGCTTATATAAAGCTTTACGTTCGGGCGAGCGTCATTATACCTCAAAAAATAATCAAGAGTGTTATCTGCATTTGTTTCGGCTGTTTGTCTGCCGAGTACGACTGCCGTATTCTGCCCGAGAAACGGCTCTTTACCCGTGCTGTTTTTAATATTTCCCACAGCGTCGCTCACCGTATCTCCATATACCTCTGTCGTATGAACTGCGGGAGATTCCTCTGCGGCGGCGGTATCTATATACTGCAATGTGAGCGTATAACCGCCGTTTTCGCTGTCTATGCCAATGCCCTTGATTATCAGTCTGTCTTGTATCTGCGTCTTTGAACAGCCGCTGAGAAGCAGTGCAATACATACCGCCGATACATATAACGGGGCATTTCTTTTGTGCGTTTTCTTTTTTCGTACTCCGAGTATAATAAAAACAGGTGCTAATACGCTCACAGCGAGGAAGAGTAAAAGAAGTATCTTTGTGTTTATGAATATTGCCTTTACTGCCTTTATATAAGCGCAGAGAATAGACAGTACAAACACAGCCGCAGTACAAATATAATATGCCGCCCTCGCCTTTACAGCGGTGAATGTGTTGCTTGCGGTTTCGTTTATCGAGTACATAGAAAGTGATACGTTGGTAAACATACCGACAGTCCACAGAAAAAGAAAGATAATATCAAGCCGTTTGAAAGAACCCGATTCTATAAGCTGAGTAGACGCATAAAGAGGAAAAGGAGTTTGCTTAGCGAATGTGCCGAGTACCCCAAAAGATATAACGCTGAGTATTATATATACCGTATAAGATATGACAGCCCACCTTCCGAGCGTTTTTGAAACACCGCTGTTAAGCTTTTTTGAAAGTATATAAAGCGAGGGCAGGCAAGAAGCCTGACATACTGCGTGTATGACATTTTCGGGGAGAGCCCCAAGACTTTCGCAGGCATAATCCGATAAATTAAGCGGATCAATGATAGCAGACAATGAACCCACTATGAACAGAAGAAACATTATTATGAGAGCAAGAAGTATAGAGGCGGTGCGTGAAACAGCCGAAATGCCCTTAATGCCTGCATAACCGCAGCAAAGCGCCGCAAAGAGAAAAAACTGCCAATAAGCAAGCTCGGGATTGATAAAGCTTTGAAGCAGAAAAGAAAACATTACCATAGAAAAAACGGCGGTGTATATAAAATATACGAGATACAATGACGATAAAAGCGGTGCAAGCGTAGGTTTGTGAGCCTGCGCAAAAACGATTATGTTTTCTTTTCCGCTTTTCTTTAAGAATGTTTTCAGCGGTATGATAAGCAGTAAAACTATAACTGCGCCTATTGCCATACTGACGGGGTGGGCGAGAGGACTTATAACGCTTACGGTGTGCAGAGAGTACATCATTGCGCTGTACAGTGAGCTTATAAAAAGCACAGAGAATAATTCAAGAGATGAAATGTTGTTTTTAGTCTGCAAAATAATCCCCCTTTTTTTATATCAGGGCGAACAGATCTTCCGCAGATATTTCGGGCTGTAATGCGGCATTTATTGCCATACCCACAAGAAGTGACGCACGGTCTGTGAGAAGATCAATGTCGCAAGGGGTCACTATCATAGATCTGCCTTCGGGTCTTAGCTTGTTTAATACTTCCTCTGTCTGTTCGTCGTTGCCTCTGCACAGAATATCGGCAGAAAGTGTCAAAGCGTCGGCAACTGTCGGCACGCCTATTCCGATAACAGGCACTCCGACAGTATCTTTGTTTATTGCATTTCGCCTGAGTCCTATGCCTGCCCCCGGAGATATGCCCGTATCTGATATTTGTACCGTACACCCAAGCCGAGAAAGACTGTTTGACGCAAGAGAATCTACTGCGATAATACAGCAAACATCAAGCTCTTTTACAACAGCACGCAGAAGCTCGACTATTTCAGCTCCGGTCTGACCGAGAACACCGGGCGACAGCACGCATACGCTTCTTAAATTATCAAAACCAAACGACTTTGAAACGGAATTTTTAAGATGTCTTGTAGGTAATATTTTTTCGCACGCTTTAGGACCTATTGAATCGGGTGTTATGTTCTTGTTGCCGATACCGGCGGCAAGCACTGTACCCGTTTGCGGCATAAGCTTTTTTATCTCGTTTGCAATAGCGAAAATGCGCTCGTCCGATGAAGTAAAATCGTCTGTCAACGCTTTAAAGTAACAGGTAATATATACCCCCTGCATTTTGCCTAAGCGTTCTGCCGCTGATTGCGTATCAATGGTGATCTGCGAAATTTTCATATCGCCGCAAAAGTATGTTCTTTGATGTACTCCGTCTGTATTTTGACCGTAAAGCTCTGCCGCCTCAGCGGCGAGGTCTGTTCTAATCTGCATATACATCACGCTCCAAAAGGAATTATTTCCTGAAAACAAAAAAATATGCAGTTAAATTAAAAGTTGAAAGTTGAAAGCGGCATTGTTTCGGTTTACTATTTAGCAGATAAAAGAATTTGCAATTTTCTGATAAAAAATTGCACAAATATTTGAAAAAAGCGTACAATGGTTCGGATTTTTAACGTATTTTTGAATTTTTTTGAAAATTTTACTATTTGGTATTGCAATTTTGCTTTAGTGGTGTTATACTTTAAAACGTGCTTAGGAATCGTCAAGAAATAACTTGCATTTTCAGGCTCGCCTAATTCGTCCTGTGTGTCGTTGCAATATCTTGAAATACGTCAGTATTCCTGCGGTATTGTGCATAACACAGAACAAATTATTCTTCGCCTGAATTGCACAGCTTATTTCTCGACAATCCCTTATTTAGGAGCTGCATTTTTTTTAAAATAAATGGAGGATGATGATTATGGCAATCACAAATGAATATCTTAACAGTGTTCTTGAAACAGTTAAGAAGCGTAATGCAGGTGAGCCTGAGTTTATCCAGGCAGTAACAGAGGTTCTCGAGAGCATTCAGCCCGTTGTAGAACAAAGACCCGACCTCGTAGAGGCAGGCGTTATCGACAGACTTGTTGAGCCAGAGAGACAGATCGTTTTCAGAGTTCCTTGGGTAGATGACAACGGTAAGGTTCAGGTTAACCGTGGCTTTAGAGTACAGTATAATTCCGCTATCGGTCCTTACAAGGGCGGTTTGCGTTTCCATCCGACAGTATATATCGGTATTATTAAATTCTTGGGCTTTGAGCAGATCTTCAAGAACAGCTTGACATCGCTTCCTATGGGCGGCGGCAAGGGCGGTTCAGACTTTGACCCGAGAGGCAAGTCTGACGCAGAGGTTATGCGTTTCTGCCAGAGCTTTATGACAGAGCTTTATCGTCATATCGGTCCGAACCTTGACGTTCCCGCAGGCGACATTGGTGTAGGCGGACGTGAGATCGGTTTCCTTTTTGGTCAGTATAAGCGTTTGAAGAATGAGTTCTCAGGCGTACTTACAGGTAAGAACTTAGAGTTCGGCGGTTCTCTCATTCGTCCCGAGGCAACAGGCTTTGGTGCAGTTTATTATGCAGAGAATATGCTCAAATACTTCAATGATGATATAGCAGGCAAAACAGTAGTTCTCTCAGGTTTCGGCAACGTAACATGGGGTACAGTAACAAAGCTCACAGAGCTTGGCGCAAAGGTTGTTACAATCTCCGGTCCTGATGGTTATGTATATGATCCCGACGGTATCAACACAAAAGAGAAGATCGACTACTTGCTTGAGATGAGAGCTTCCTGCCGTGATAAGGTTCAGGATTATGCAGACAAGTTCGGCGTACAGTTCTTCCCGGGCGAGAAGCCGTGGGGTGTTAAGGCTGATCTTTATATGCCTTGCGCTACTCAGAACGAGGTTGGCATGGCTGAGGCTGAGAAGATGGTTGCTAACGGCGTTAAGTATTATGTTGAGGTATCTAACATGCCTACATCTAACGAGGCTGTTGCATTCCTTAAGAGCAAGGGCGTTGTTGTTGCTCCTTCTAAGGCAGTTAACGCAGGCGGCGTTGCTGTATCCGGTCTTGAGATGTCACAGAACTCTATGCGTTACAACTGGACAGCAGAAGAGGTTGACGCTAAGCTTAAGGGTATCATGAAGAACATCTTCGATTCTTCTATCGCTGCTGCCAACAAGTATGGTCTTGGTGATGATCTCGTTGCAGGTGCTAACATTGCAGGCTTCATCAAGGTTGCCGAGGCTATGAAGGCTCAGGGCGTAGTTTAATTCGCAATTTGCAATTTTGCGCTTATACACAATAACATAAAACATTCGCAGCCCACGGACAAAGTTTTTGTTTGTTCGTGGGCTGTATCAATTAGCAATATGCAATTAGCAATTGTTGCTTGCAAAACCCTATGAATATTATTAACCTTTAGTATAACATAGTAAAAAGTATATTTGCGTGCAGTACAGTTTTGGTTTAATTATGTACAGTCGCAAATTTCCACTTTCCACTTTAAAAAAGATAATTTATTACAAAAAATGACATAAAATGAAAAAGAAAGTGTAAAAAAATAATATTGCCTATTGACAA
>JAFOMO010000261.1 GCA_017418905.1 Clostridia bacterium
GTCCTGCGGACTGTTTTTGAAAGAGGGGCATTTTGGCAGAAAATGCCCCTTACTTCCGTCTAAAACAAAAGTTCCCCCGCCGCTCCAAGGCGGCGCAGTAAGGCTTGACATAGAAGAACACTACTTTTTGCACAGTCTGAATTAAGAATTGCGAATTGAATTATCGTATTGTGCAATTTTATCAAGCTTTTTCTGCATTTGTCGAGTACGAATACCGACAAGCTTTTCAAGCTCGCTGTCTGCGCTTCGCAGTCTTTCCTGAGTTTGTGCAAGAGCCTTTGCAAAAGTATCAAACTCCTGCGATACCTCGCCTAAAAGCTCCCAGACTTCGGAAGTTCTCTTTTGTACCGCCAACGTTTTAAAGCCCATTTGCAGACTGTTTAAAAATGCGCCCATAGTGCCGGGGCCTGCAATACAAACCTTATATTCCCTTTGCAGAGTTTCCATAAGTCCCAGATTAACCGCCTCGGCATACAGTCCCTCAAACGGAAGAAACATCACTGCAAAGTCGGTAGTATACGGCGGACAAATGTATTTGTCGTGAATGTCTTTAGCCTCTGCTTTAAGCGTTTTTACAAGATTTTTAGAGGCTATATCCAGTGCGCCGGCGTCTGCGTTCTGCACAGCCTCACGCAGTGCGGTATAAGTATCACCGGGAAATTTTGAGTCTATCGGCAAATAAACAAAGCCGTTGTTCTGAGAGGGCAGCTTTATTGCAAACTCAACGACATTTCTGCTGCCGGGCTTTACTGCCGCATTTTCGCAGTATTGGTCATTACCTAAAATATCACGCAGGATCGCTCCGAGCTGAATTTCTCCCAGAATACCCCTTGTTTTCACGTTGGAGAGAACCTTTTTCAGATCTCCCACACCAACGGCAAGCGACTGCATTTCACCAAGTCCTTTATACACCTGTTCAAGACGATCGCTCACCAGCTTGAAAGACTGCGTCATTCTCTCGTCAATGGTTTTGTTAAGCTTTTCCGTTACAATATTACGCATTTCGTCAAGCTTTTGGTTATTTTCGTTCTGAATGGTATCAAGCCGCTTTTCAATAGTCTGCCGAATATCCGAAAGCTTTTGTTCGTTTTCAAGCGAGAATGTTTTAAGTCTTTCTTCCATACTCAAAAGGCGGTCATTCTGATTTTTTCCCGTACTCGCAACATTTTCAGATATTATTCTGCTAAGAGAAGAAAAGCTGCTCTGCATTGCCTCGTTAAGCTCTTTTCTCTGATCTCTGTCTTGATTGGCAAGCTCTACCCGAAGCTGCGTCTGCTGATTAGACAAACGCTTGTATATCTCCTTTTGTCGTGATTCGTTCTTTTCTACCTGTTTAAGCACATCACCGAATACACCGTATTTCAAAAGCTTATACGCAAGATATATAATAACTCCCAGATTAGCAGCCAAAAGTAAAATAATTACTGCCGCAAGACCACTTGACATAGTACCCACACCCACTTTTGCTCAATGTGCAGTGTGCAATGTGCAATGTGCAATTATTGCTTGCAATACTTTGATATTATCATTCACTCTTAGGAATTGTCAAGAAATAAGCTGTGCAATTCAGGCGAGCATGAAAGTGCAAGTTGTTTCTTGACGATCCCTTAGTATAACAAAGTATGACTTTGTATATGATCGCATAATTACATATTACAAATTATACACCCTTTGCTTTAATTCTACACTAAAGCAAGGAGATTTTCAATAATCAGTTTTAAGAGTTGAGATGTTAGTGTGGAGGTTGGAGTTTTGAAAGCTGAGAGTTGAAATGTAAATAATTGTAAACCACGTTTCACACTTCACTTTGACCGCATGAGAAAAAGCAGTTGTTTTATTGTGTATGACTGCGTAATTACGCAGTCAAACCTCATACTATGTTTTGCTAAACTTTAATGCTGTTCATTAAGTATTGCAAGCTATAATTGCACATTGCACGTATCCCCTCAATCCTCCGGCGTCTACCCAAACCAATCACAAAATGTTAAAATAACTCCAAACAGGTCTTAATA
>JAFOMO010000262.1 GCA_017418905.1 Clostridia bacterium
ATAATACAAGCCTAACATATTTTTGAAGAAGTATGATTAGTAGTAAGAATAGCATAACGAGAAATTATTGTTTGTCTATTAAAGCTGTTTTCAAGTCATATTTGATGAAATTTCTTGTTCCAGATAATCCGTAAGTATAGAATGATCGAGATATTGTATGCCATATTCACCTTTATTGATCTTTTCAGCAAGTTTGCTGTGATAGAACAGTCTCATTGCTTCATCAAGCGAAATGTTCATTCTATCGCTCAAACACATCACAATATCCTCTTCTAAATGTTCTCTGTAAAAGTTTTCAAGCTCTCTGTCTGTCATAACGCCACCTCGATATGGCCTTTAAAACTCAGCATTACATCTATGGCATACTGTGTAATAAACGCTGTCTGGTCATAAGTTTGATAAACACGAATTTCTTTTATTGCTCGTTCTTTATCCCAAATATTTCTTTTATACATATCTACAACACGAAAAACCTTATCGTTTGCAACTTTACCTTTTATAACATCATAATTTTTATAAATCATTTCTCCGTCACGACAACTGCATACAAAGTCTATCCAGCTTTCAAGATCATCACCGAAATCATAAACATTAAAACGAGCTGTTTCGGTATATTCATACACACTTATAATGCCCTTATCTTTACCGTGCAGTCTTGCCTTTCTTTTTGCCCAACGCTCGGCTTGTGTTTGAACAGAAGTTACATAGAATCCACTGCCAAAATCAAGTCGTTTCATAGAATGAATTATGTCGGGATTCTCTATTATCAGATCAGAGCCATGATAAACTATCATATACTTGTACCCCTTGTCTCTAAATATTTTATAACATCTTCGGCAACACTCTCCGAACTCAATGTATGAAGAACGTCATAAAAAGGAACAAGATAATCTTTAATACAGCCTGTGCTTTCTAAAGTGCAGTATATCGCCGAGGTTGATTTATTATACAGATTTGCAAGTTCATTTATGATGTATATTACAAACTCTGCCGTTTCTTTTGTCATAGTAAATACCTCTCCTTCTCAAGGTAAATCAGAATAAAATATTATTGATCTTAAAGCAAAAATAAGATATTGTCACTCAAAAATGATGTATTGAGAATTGGCGTACAAAGTATAATACAAGTACATCCATGACTAATGAAATTCGTTTTATGTCCATATGAAAAGCATCGTCTTTTCTTAAAGGACAAGGTTTTTGGTTCTGTTCTGTTTCTTCTCTCAAATCAACAATAGTAATGATGTTATTATCTATCATCCATTGCCGTTCTTTTTTAGTCAGATAAGTCGGAACATCACTTCTGATGAATCGTAAATTACCGTGTATAATAGTTCTTGAGTTTTTTGTATGTTCAAATAAGCTCACTTAATCACCCATAAATTCAATATATCTCATTATACCACACCCGCACCGCCCACGGCTACCCTTTTTCCGATCGTTTTCACATATCGTGCGAATTTACAGATCTTTTTGAGAAATTTCTTCAGCCTCTTTAAGAATATTCTTATATTGTTCATTGGTGATTTTTCCGTTGTCAAGAGCTTGTTTTGCATATTGCTCCAACTCCGCAAGAGTAATACTGTAATATACACTGCGCATAAAGTATGACGGACCCATATTGTCCATTACACTGCTTTCATATATAAAGTTGCCCTCAGTATCTGTTCCTACCACTGAACAGTTACACATATGAGAATCACTTTTTACAGTAAACCATTCTTTAATATTTATATAATTTTCGTCTATTCTCTTCATAAGTTTATTTCCTATAATTCTTTAATCATACCTTGTTTAAGGCAACACCACACAAAGACCGCCTAACGGCTTTATGATTCTCTTGTAACAAAATACTTCACCTCGTTTATACTGCATAAGTCTGTCGTTTTGAAAAACTCGGGATATACGGTAATATCTTCGCAGTTATCAAGATCTATCCACTTTAAATATTCTCCGTTCGGTCCGTGGTCTGTAAGTGTGCCGTCTTTTACGTTCATAAGGCTTTCGTTTGGCTTTACGGTAAAAAATACCGATATTTCATGAAAAAGTATGCCGTTATCGGCGGTAAAGAAATTTTCGTGTATAGCTGCCATTTTATCTATCTCGCATATAACGCCCGTTTCTTCCTTTACCTCTCTGATAACTGCATCTGTCAGGCTTTCTCCGAATTTTACCCTGCCGCCTACCGAATAATAATACTCTCTCGTATCATTCGGGTTTCGTGCCATTAATATTTTTCTGCCGTTTATGATGATCACACCTATACGGAAATTGAAATTTCCAAAGCTTGTAAGAAAAGTACAGTCGATCGAATCATTCATACTTTACCCCTTTATCTGCCGCATAATAAACGGATCTTTGATCTTATCGTCATTTGCAAACATTACCATTTTTGTGATGATCTCTGCTGTTTTCGGGTCTTCGTCAAGGAACGGCAGAAAAATTTTACTCTTCTTTCCGCTTGATACCGCAACAACATTTATTGCGTGACCGCCTACCATGTGTATTACTCCGCTTCCTAAATGTATAGTATATTTACCCCACTTGCCGTCTATCATGATATGATTTTTCTCAACAGATACATTTTTAAGCCCGAACAGCTTAATATTATAGTCTGCGATAACTGAACGCATTTCTATTGTGGAATGACTTGTTTCGGGGTCAACTCCGCCTGCGTGGGCAACGCTTACGGCAAGATCAACGTCACGCATTACCTCTGAATATATAACATCGGGAACTTCTTCTATATTAAGCGGTGCATACGTTTTTCTGTCGGTGAAGCATACGCCCTCTATTGTCGGTGCTTCAATATCGGCAGGGCTGAACCAGTCTGCTTCTGCATAGATCGTAGCTATTACATTATCATCATAATATATCTTCTGCAAGCCGTCTTCATAGTCTGCAACCCAGCGTCTTGTTTTTAGTGCGCCCACTGTGCGCTGTGCCTGTATCTGATAACCCGTAAACATACGCGACATTGTTTTCTCGTTTTCTTCGGGAAGCTTCACATACAATTCTCTGAATACCTGTCTGAACGGCTGGAGCTTTCCGTCTTTTGAACCTCTGTCCATTACGGCTGTCTGATATGACGACCATGTACCCTGTTTATACAGATCATATGGGTGAGCTGTGCGAATGTGAGTATCTTTTGGCAAGGTGTGGTGAATACCCTTTTCGTCTGTAAGTCCGTCATTGTCTATAAAGCCCGATATAGTTTTATCACCTGCGGTCACAAATACAAGGCTTTCGGTAATTGCGGCTGTAACGGGATTTTCACGCAAATTAAGTATCTCCTCAAGCGTAAACTCGCTTCTCTCTTCCATTGCAAGCTCAAACATTTTAACGGTTCTGCCGTACTGATGTCTGAGCTTATCCTGAAATTCCTTGACAGCTAAAAACTCTTCGCCTTTCTTTATCGCCGCAGGAACAGATTTGAGTGCTTTTCCTGCCTTTGCTATGATAAGCGATGGTTTTCCCGATTTGTCAACAACTATCTTTACGGTGTATTCTCCTATCGCCGTATCTTCAAAGTAGTGCTTGTTTTGTGTTACAAGCTCTGTTTCCATTGATAAAGTCAAGCGTGTTTCGTCGCTGTAACCTGCCGTAACAGCAAGATTTTTAAGCGCATACTTTACAGCCTCGCTCTCGCTTTGCCTGCGCTGTGCGCCGAACTGTTTACTCTGCTTCAAAAAGGCTTGAATGTATTCATACCTCTGCAAAATATCGGAATTATCCTTTGACGGTATAATAGCAAGCGACATGAGCAGATCCTTGTTGCGCTTATCCGAGATGGTTTCTTCCGTTTTTGCTATATCTATCTTTCCGAGTGCTGCGTCTGCAAACTTTCTTGCTCTTGTGTGCATATTTCCTGCTGAAATATATTTTGCGCTCTTATACAGTTTATCGAAAATCTTGTATCCAAGCTGATCGTAAACCTCGTTAAACCACTTTGAATCGAAGCAGCCGCCGTTCAGCTCTTCTCTTGTAAACGGTGTATATTTTGCTATTATAGCAAATCGCTTATCGGAAATATATTCCGCTGTATGAGCCATAAAGTAATAACAGCCGCTTTTGAAGCCGTCAATGTTCAGATATTCTCCTATAATATCCATCCACTGCGGAGCAAACATTGCAACCTCGATCAAGCGTTCGTCCGTAATATGAGCCTGTTTTACTTTTTGTGTAAATATTTGTACAGTGTCGCTTTCAAGCGGATAGCAAACAGACAACAAATGACCTAAGCTTTCTTTTTTTGACAGAATACCGCCGTAATAATAACTTCTTGATTTCAAGGTTTCGTTTCCGAGAGCGTTTAATATCTCGATCAAGCGGTCAATACCGTATATTTTGATAATACTCGGTACAGCTTCGGTGAATACCGTTTCGCTGTCGCCTCGTTTAAGCTCCGTATTCAGAATAAGCTCTGTCAAAACCGACAAAAACTCCCTGCAATTTTGATAAAACAAGCTGTCTTTCGGTACGGTATCGTTATCGGTCAAAGTCTTACCCTCTAACGCAAGGAATTTTTTTATATCCTGCTTGGCGTAGTAGTATAATGTATTCTCGCATACCATACTCATTGATCTAATAGAGTCACTCAGTCCGATATATTCAAACATCATCTTATATACATCGTCTTTTGTTATAATATCCTTTGCAAATGCGGCAATGTATGTATATACTCCGATAGGAAGACTTCCGTCACTGCGGTAATTTTCTTTTTCAAGCTCTTTGTTTATCTCTTTTTTCTTTAAAAGAAGCTCGTGCAGAATACGGAAATTAGTGTCAAAAGCCTTTTCGATATTTGCGATAAGCATATCTATTATCTTGCGAGGTACGGCTTTTGAAAGATAAAG
>JAFOMO010000263.1 GCA_017418905.1 Clostridia bacterium
AGGAAGTATATTAACGTGCAATGAAGTATTGTTTTTATTATGTATAAGCGTGAATTTCCACTTTCAACTTTCAACTTTCCACTTTCATCTTTAAGCTTTTCATAACTAATAATAAATATTAAGGCTCTTGCCAACGTATAATATATAAAGATCATTTATACGGAGGTATTTATATGAGCCGACAATCTTCAGACGCTTGGAAAAACTTTGTAAACAGCGGCAGCGTCAGGGATTACCTGACATATGCTTCTACTAAAAGCAATACCGCACCCGAGGAGAATGAAAATGATCATTATAACAGACGGTCTGGTAATAAAAGAAACGAGTACGAAGGAAAACGACAAGGTAATAACTATTCTGACAAGAGATAGGGGCATTATAAGAGCCTTTGCAAACAACGCAAAAAAATTGGGCGATCCCAAAAACAATGCCACAGGTCTGCTTGCATATTCAAAATTTGAAATATACAAGGGTAAAAACGCTTACAGCGTAAATTCGGCAGAGGTAAAAGAGTTGTTTATGCCTCTGCGTTCCGATCTTGCAAAAATGGCTCTTGCTCAGTATATCTGCGAATTATCGGGCGAGCTGTCACCTCGTGAGGAAAACTCCGAGGAGCAGCTCCGTCTGCTGCTCAATACTCTGCACTTCATAGCTAAAGGCGACAGAAACGACAGAACACTCAAAGCTGTTTTCGAGCTGAGATCAATGGCTCTCGCAGGCTATATGCCAAATCTCGTATGCTGCGACAACTGCAAGTGCTATGAACACGAAAGAATGCACTTTCTGCCCGATACAGGCATTTTTGTATGCGGCGACTGCTTAAAGCTTTATAAGCAGAAAGCTGTTTTTGTCGGTATAAATGTCGCCTATGCAATGCGGCATACGATCTACTCCGAAATGAATATGCTGTTTGCATTAAACCTCGATCCCGACACGCTCAACATATTTGAACGAACCTGCGAGCTTTATGCTCTCAGGCATATCGACAGACAATTAAAAACTCTTGATTTTTATAAAATTATAAGGAAATAATATATGGAAAATAATACTAAATCTAAATACATACATCTTCACGCTCTTGAGCTTGACAAAATTCTTGAGCGTGCCTCACTTCTTACAAGCTGCGACGACGCAAGGCAGTTAATGCTCTCTGTCACTCCGCAAAAGGAGCTGAGCCGTGTTAACGCTCTGCTCAGCGAAACAAATGACGCACACTCTTTAACGGGACGTTTCGGTTCTCCGTCATTCGGCGGTCTTGTGAATATCACCGACTCTCTGAAACGCTCAAAAACAGGTTCGGCTCTCTCAACTGCCGAGCTTTTGCAAACTGCCAAGGTACTTCACGTTATACGTTCTCTTACCGAGTGGAGAAAACGCTTTGCAACTACTCATACTGTATTAGACGCAAGATTTGATATGCTTTCTCCCAATCGTTTTCTTGAAGAAAAGATAACCTCGTCTATTCTCTCCGAGGACGAGATCGCAGACAATGCCACACCCGAGCTTGCCGCAATAAGGCGAAAGATAAGAATAACATCATCAAGGGCAAGAGAACTTCTTGAAAAGATGATAAGAAGCAGCGTTGTACAAAAATACCTGCAAGATAATATCATCACTATGAGAAACGGACGCTTTGTTATTCCCGTAAAAGCCGAATGCAGAGGAAATGTTCCCGGACTGGTACACGACACAAGCTCCAGCGGTCAAACTGTATTCGTTGAACCAATGTCGGTAGTTGAAGCTAATAACGATATTAAGGTACTCGAATCAAAAGAGCAGGACGAGATCGCACGTATCTTGTATATGCTCACAAGCAGCGTTGCGGAAAATGCGAACTCCATTATAAAAAGCTATGAAACCGCAGTTGAATTGAACGTGATCTTTGCAAAAGCCGAGCTTGCATACAAAATGAAAGCCACAATGCCGCTTATGAACGATAAGGGTATTATCGAGCTGAAAAAAGCCCGTCACCCTCTCATTGACCCCGAAAGGGTAGTAGCACTTGATGTTATGCTCGGAAAAAGCTTTGATACTCTTATCATCACAGGACCGAACACAGGCGGCAAGACCGTTTCTTTAAAGCTTATAGGACTTCTCACTCTCATGGCTATGTGCGGCTTTATGATACCTGCCGCAGAAAACAGCAGTTTAAGCGTTTTCGACTGCGTATATGCCGACATTGGCGACGAACAAAGCATTGAACAGTCGCTTTCTACTTTTTCGGCTCATATAACAAATACTATCAATATACTTAAAAGCTGTACAGACCGTTCTCTTGTACTCTTAGACGAGCTTGGAGCAGGCACAGACCCCGTAGAGGGTGCAGCGCTTGCGATAGCTATTTTGCAGTCGTTCAGAGAAAAGGGCGTAAAAACAGCCTGCACCACCCATTATGCGGAGCTTAAAGAGTATGCTCTTCAAACAAACGGAGTTGAAAACGGAAGCTGCGAATTTGATGTTACTACTCTCAGACCTACTTACAAGCTGCTTATAGGTGTTCCGGGACGTTCAAACGCTTTTGCAATATCTCTGCGTTTGGGAATGGATAAGAGCATTGTAGAGAATGCCGAAAAGCTCGTTTCAAGCGAAAACAGAGAATTTGAAAATGTTGTGTCTGCGCTTGAAGAAAGACAGCAGGCTCTTGACCTTAAAATGCAGGAGGCAGACGAGTATAAACGCAATGCCGAGGCAGTAAGGCAAAAAGCAGAACGAGAGCTTGAAAAGGTACGAAAAGAAGCCGAACAAGAAATTGAAAAAGCAAGAAAACAGGCTAAAGACATTATGTCGAAAACAAAAGCACAGGCAGACACTATATTATCAGAGCTTGAAGCCGCACGCAAAAAAGCCGAGCTTAACGCAGAAGAACGCACAAGCATTAAAAGCAAGCTCAAAGAGCTTGAAAACACCGCAGACCCCATACACAAAAAGACGAATGATAATTACGTGCTTCCCCGTGAGTTAAAGCCGGGCGACGAGGTAATTATAGTTGATCTCGATAAAGAAGCTACCGTATTGGAAAAGCCCGACAAATCGGGCAGAGTGCTTGTAGAAGCAGGAATAATGCAGATGAGAGTCAATATATCAAATCTGCGTCTTGCCGAATCGAAAAAGAAAAAGATCTCGTTTACCCCGACAAGAAAGCCTCTCAACAGAAGCAACTCCGATATAAAAGCAGTCACACAGATAGATCTTCGAGGTATGACCGCAGTTGAAGCTATATTAGAGCTTGAAGCGGCGATCGACTCCGCAATGCTTTCTCATATAAATCAGATCACCGTAATACACGGCAAGGGTACGGGTGTTCTGAGACAAGAGGTACACAAGTATCTGAGATCATGCAAATACATCAAAAGCTTCAGACTCGGCACTTTCGGAGAGGGCGAGTCGGGTGTTACTATAATAGAAATGAGATAGAGGTGATATTTATTAATACCGCAGTAAAAACAATTCTGAAGGTTCTTCTTATTCTCATACTGCTTGCAGCTCTGTTACTGCTTATTTGTACAGCGCTTATTTTTCAGGACGATAATACCGACAAATACAACACTGCCCCCGATCAAAAGGTTCTTGAAACCATTGCAAAGAATGCGGTCATTCAGAACGAAACAGAGCTTACCGAAGATGATCTGAACGGACTTTTTGCATTTCTCTTACAGAAAGTCAACGATAAAAACATTTTCTCGGAAAGCTATAGCATAAAAGCAGTATATTTTGAAATACACAAAAGCACACCGTGCAAACTATATATTCAATCATATATTAACGGACGAAGCGTAGGTTTTTCGGCTGATGTTGACATTTTCTTAGACGCAGAAAGCAATGTAACATTTGCCTTCAGCAACGCAAAAGCAGGTAAATTAAACATTCCCGGCTCGGTACTCACTTTATTACTAAAGAAAACAAAGCTTCAAAATGCGTCTGAATATATATCAATAAACGATTTATCCGTTACTCTGCCGGCACATTACGAATATGATATACCTAAGCTGGGAACTCTTATAAACATTGAAGTATCAAGCATTGAGATCAATGACGGTGTAATACATATATCCACAAATCCGGTATTGAGTGATGCGCTTGACAACATCAAGGGATTTTTATGGGACGGACTCGGTTACGGGCTTGAGTACGGTATCGATTACTTCAAAGATAATATATTAGGTGACAGGTGATACCATTGACAGAAGATAAAAGTCTTTATACCGCCTTGAACGAATACTCAAAAAGCGGAGCATATCCGTTTCATATGCCGGGGCATAAAAGAGCTTTATACCCCGGCTTGCCTTATAATATCGACATTACCGAAATAAACGGCTTTGACGATCTGCACCACGCAGAGGGCATTTTAAAAAACACACAGAAAAAAATGCAAAGGCTTTTTGACAGCGAATATTCGTATATGCTGATAAACGGCAGTACAGGCGGAATTTTGGCGGCAATAACCGCAGTTGCAAATTACGGTGACGAGATAATAATTGCACGCAATTGTCACAAGTCGGTATATAATGCCTGCGAGTTAAACGCACTTGACATACACTTCATTTATCCCGAGCAGGACATATATACGGGAATAGCCAAAAGCATTACCCCGGACAGCGTTAAGCAAGCCGCAGGGCAATATCCGAACTCAAAAGCTATTGTTATAACCTCACCGACATACGAGGGCGTAATAAGCGACATCAAATCTATCAGCGAAATTGCGCACAGCTTCGGTATGGTACTCATAACAGACAACGCACACGGCGCACATCAGCATTTCTGCGCCTTTTGCCGTGAGGGTGAGCCGATAGAAAACGGTTCGGACATTGTAATATCAAGCCTTCACAAAACTCTGCCGTCACTCACTCAGACAGCCGCCGCACATTTTAACAGTACGCTTGCAAGCAGAGAAAGGTTTGAAAAAAAGCTTTCTGTCTTTCAGACGAGCAGTCCGTCATATGTATTAATGTCGTCAATTGACTGTTGTATGGATATTCTATCAAACAGCAAAGAACTGTTTTTGCGGTATGAAGATGATCTGCTCAGGTTCTCGACAGGTGCAAAAAGCCTTCAAAATCTGCACATTTTATGTATGGGTAACGACACACCGCAGGTTCACGGCTTTTTCGCCTTTGACCTCGGAAAAATAGTTATCTGCACCGAAAACACAGATATAAACGGAACAGCACTGTCACAAATACTGCGCACCCGATACAACATTGAAACGGAAATGTCATACACCAATTATGTTATCGCAATGACATCGATCTGCGACAGTGAGAAAGCCTTTGGTCTTCTGCTGAACGCATTGACAGAGATAGACAAAACGCTCAAACCGAAAAAATCCGAAAAACGATTTTTTGAAATACCAAGACCGCACAGATCGTCATACAAGCCTGCCGACTTAAACGCATTGCCTAATGAGCCGATATATGAGAACGGTATTCTTGTAAGCCGACAATATATATACGCATACCCTCCGGGGATACCCATAATAATTCCCGGTGAGCTGTTAGATGACAATATTTATTCGTACATTGAACACCTGAAAAGCGAAAAGCTGAAAGTTGAGAGTTGAGTTAAATGTGCAATGGTTGTATACAATGTGCAATGTGCAATGATTGTATACAATACCATATGAACAGCATTAAGCTTTAGTTTAGCACAGTAAGAACTTTGACTGCGTGCAATAAGCTCACGGTTTCATTGTGTATGACCGCATAATTGCGTGCCGCCGCTCGGCGGCTGCCCACTTGCCCACTTTTTTCTTCATACTTTATAAATATTACTAAAATTTTTTATCGCATTAGTTTTCAAAAAAAAGTGGGAAAGTGGGCAGAAAG
>JAFOMO010000264.1 GCA_017418905.1 Clostridia bacterium
AGATACAGAGTCTGAGACAGACACAGCAACAGATACAGAGTCTGAGACAGACACAGCAACAGATACAGAGTCTGAGACAGACACAGCAACAGATACAGAGTCTGAGACAGACACAGCAACAGATACAGAATCCGAGACAGACACAGCAACAGATACAGAGTCAGAGACAGACACAGCAACAGATACAGAGTCAGAGACAGACACAACAACTGACACAGAGAGTGACACAGACAGCGAAGAAACACCGGATACTCCGGATACACCCGATACACCCGATACACCCGATGAGCCTCGTTTCTACGGTGATGTTGACGGTGACGGCAAGATCACAGCAAAAGACGCAATGCTTATTCAGAGATATGCTATCAACCTTGCACAGTTTGACGAGCTTTCTCTTAAGGCTGCAGATGTAAACGGTGACGGCAAAGTAACCGCTAAAGATGCACTCGAAATTCTCAGATATACACTTAAGCTCTCTAAGAATGATAGAATAGGTACATTAATAACCTGATGTTCCAAAGCTGATATTATTGACGCTATTTCTTAAAACCTAAAATGACCGGACGATCCTAATGGGTCGTCCGGTTTTTTAAAAGCTACTTGACGAGCTAACAATTATTAGCATGAGGGGAGGTGACGCTTTGACAACAAAGGAAGAAATATTGGAAGAGGCATTAACACTGTTTGCAAAAAACGGATACAACGGAACAAGCGTTGAACAGATAGCCGAACAAATCGGGATAACTGCCGCCAAAAAGTTAGACAAAGATTAATAAGCATATTTATACAAAGCAACTAAGAGAAAACTTGGTTGCTTTTTTTATGCAGCATTGAGACGATACTCGACAGGCGACATACCGTCAAGTTTAAGTTTTATACTGATCCCTGATTAAAAGCTTTAAAAAGATTTTCGAGGATGATTTTCGCAAAAGGAAACAATAATTAGCAGTTCCTTAAATAGTAATAAGCAAATGCTCATTCTGTACATCGTTATAGACTTCACATCTCAGTTCGCTGACATCATATACCTTTACAATACCTGAAAGTTTTTCTCCGCTGTCAAAGTTACCGACAATATTCGGAGAAGAGGTCAGTCTTTCGGGTGAAAACTGAATTGTTTTCTGATTGTGGAATATCGCAGTATAGAGAATCTCAGCTTCAACAAGGTCTTGAAAAATGTGACTTCCGTATGAAAGCTCGGGGTTGTATCCTGCCCTTGATTCCTCTGTTTCGCAGATGATCTCAAATGCGCTTATATCCGAAAATGCAGTCGGAACGCCAAGCTCCGGCGAAGAAGTTCCGATACGTCCCGGAACGATCAGCATCATGTGTTTGTTCTTATCACGATAATACCAGTTTATGCGCCCGATAAGTGACGCAACGGAGTGTTTGTCTTTATACGGCATATTGTAGTACATTACAGGATCAACATAGACAATTGTATCTATCCGTGAAGTTTTGACCATTCCCATTGAAGAGCCTTTGCTTTCAAGCAGAATGTGTTCCCTGGGAATATTCTGAGGAATTGAAGTTCCAGAGGGATTTTTCTGTATTTGCAGAGGACGGCATTGAAGAAGATCAATCGAATACTCTCCGTTATCGGATATATTGATAGTAAACTCTGTATCAACCGGATATTCATACTCTTTTTGAATACAAGCAAGCATTCTTCTGATCTTTTCCATAAGCGACGTGTTTTTCACAAGTCCGGCGCACGAAATGAACTTAACATCACGATTATAGCCCATTTCACGCATTACCCTTTCTGTATCAAAGTCATGCTCAAGCAATATCTTGTCAAGATAATTGGGAATAAACGGCTGCATTACATCAAGTGTGAGTCTTTCCATGCAATGATTGGTCATATTGATAACTTCCGCTTTACCTTGTGAAAACTTGTGCTTGTCGGAAGAGGTTGAGTAAATGTTTCTTTCGGGCATATCGAGGTTTACTATGCGCGGATATGACCCTTCTGTTCTGTCTACGGCAGAAGTTCCGAGACCCATGACAAGTCTGAGCATTCCGGCAGTCGGATCTGAATCCTTCATTATACGGTAAGGACTGTATGAATATCCTACTCCTGCTGCACAAGGCATATAGTACGAACCATAATATGAGCCTGAAACACGTTGAATCAAAAGAGCCATCTGTTCATCACGTTTGTCAAGCCCACGCCTTTTTCTGTAATCGAGCGCAGACAAACTCATTGTGCTTGCATATACTGTTTTGATCGCATTCTCTATCTCGTTGAGGCGTTCTTCGACAGACCCTCTGTTTACGCAGAAAACAGACTCGTACTTACCGGCAAAAGCATTGCCGAATCCGTCTTCCAGAATGCTGCTTGACCGAACTATATAAGGATCCTGACCGTAATAATCTATGATACGCATAAACTGATCTCGCATCTGTTTTGAGAAGTGTGCTTCACACAGCTTATTTGCAAATTCTTTCGCAAGAGTAAAATATCCCTCTGCGGAACACTGTTTTAAATGTAAATTCCAAAGATCGTTGTCAACTATATATGTATAGAAAACATCTGAGCCGACATAAAAGGAATCGTGCGGTTCGAGAGTATCTGCAATATCTGCTTCCTTGTTTTGTATTATTTTTCTTGCAAGAAGCATACCGCAGGATTTACCTCCGATCATGCCTGTGCCGATCATGTGGTTTCTGACATCAAAGTAATCTTCAGGACGAAAATTTCTCTTCACCAGCTTTCGCATTCTTTCATCACGCGTCATCATGATATTGCACATTTTGCCGCATTCTTCTGTAATATCCATACCGCTGGCACGCATTATCTTTACTCCGTTGAAAAACTTATCCCAAGCGTCGGAATATTGTTCTTCAGTACTGCGCTGTACACTTCCGAGAATTTGGTAAAATCTGCTGGATTTTACACCATCAAGAATGGGCTGAAAGCTGCCTGTTGCAGGGTCATATATATGAGGCAGGAACATTGTAGGTGAGTTTCTGTTCCATACCTTTTCGGGACGAACATAGATGTTTTTGCTGTCTGAATATACATCGAAAAAAAGCTGCGTAGTATTAAGAATTTTATTGATCGCCTGTACGGAATGATTTCCTCTGATGATAGGGAAAAACGCCACAGTGTCCAATGTAAACAAAAACGGACACGTCACTCTGAAAAAGTTTCCCATCATCAGATCAGTTGCCCATGCAGTCTGAAGCTCCGAGAGACAGTCAAATAAATAAAATGCGTCTTTGCCTTCCTTTTCGATCATGTTGTGAATAGCTACGGTAAATGTTTCAAAACTTTGTGAAAGAGGAATTTCCACAACTTTTACTTCGGGGTATTCGTTTATGATAGGATCATGACTTGCAAATCGGAAATAGATAATGTTTCGTTTGTCTTTTATCGCTTGTTCGATGTACGGTCTGGCAAATAGCTGGAACTCCGAAATTGCCGAAACTCTCCACACTACATTGTCCCCGAGCCTTATGTTGTCTATTGCCGTATCCATCTTGGGGATTCCGGATAATACCCGTTCAAATGCTGACATATATTCACTCTCCTAAATTGATATTTTGCTGATTCCAAAATAGATATTATACCACACAATGAAAATATACACTGTCCATATCTTACGGCTGTTATCCTCTTTGCCTTTGTAATGGTCATCGAGATATTTTATCAGCTTTTCACTGTTGAAGATTTTTTTGGCTGTTTCCGAATTGAACGCAGCTTTTACGATGTTATAGTATTTCTCGTCTCTTAGCCAGACACGAGTTGGAACAGGAAAGCCGAGCTTCTTTTTCTTAGCCCACTCCTCGGGAATATGACGGTGAGCCGCTTTTCTCATTGCATATTTTGTATTTTTTCTGTTTACACGAAGACGAGACGGTATAGTCCTTGCAACCGAAAATACCTCTTTATCTAAAAACGGCACACGCAGCTCTAAGCTGTTCGCCATTGACATTCTGTCGGCTTTGAGCAGAATGTCGCCTACCATCCATGTATTTATGTCGAGATACTGCATTTTTGTTATGTCATCGTAATCGGATACACGGTCATATAATTTCTTTGTATACTCATAAGGTTCCGAAACTTTAAGACCGGTTTTAAGTATCATCTGTTTTTCTGTTTTATCAAACATAAAAGCGTTCCCTATAAATCGTTTCTCAACAGTATTAGCTCCTCTTATAATAAAGCTTCTGCCCTTGAATTTCGGCATAGGACGAACAATATCGGCAAGCATCTTTCTTATTCCGGCAGGAAGCTTCTGATAAGCCTTTAGTGAGTTTATCTCATTATAGATAGTATATCCTCCGAATAGCTCATCTGCACCCTCTCCCGAAAGCACTACTTTTACATATTCGCTTGCGAGCTTTGAAACAAAATAAAGAGCAATGCACGACGGGTCTGCAAGAGGCTGGTCCATATAATACTGTACCTTTTCTATGTTCGCCCAGAACTCATCACTCGATATTATTTTACTGTGATGCTCAACGCCTATTTTTTCCGAGAGCTCTTTCGCCCAGTCTGTCTCGTTATATTTCTCGCCGAAATCAAACCCGACGGTAAATGTTTTCTGTCCGGCAAAATATGATGAAACATAACTGCTGTCAACGCCGCTTGAAAGAAAACACCCTACTTCAACATCACTGATCTTATGTGCATTGACCGATTCTTCAAATACCTTTTCGATCTTGTCTGCCGCATCATCTTCGGTCAAGGCTTCATCGGGGGAGAAGGTCGGTTCAAAATAACGCTGTGTTGTGATCTTGCCGTTTTTGTATCTCAAAAAATGACCGGGCAGCAGGCAATAAACTCCCTCAAAGAATGTTTCGGGCGGAAGGACATACTGAAAGGAAAGATAGGTATCGAGAGCTTTTGCATTGAATTTCTTTTCATATAACGGAAATTCAAGGATACTTTTTATCTCTGAGCCGTAAACAAAATGATCTCCGACGAGAGCATAGTGAACAGGCTTTATCCCGAAAAAATCGCGAGCGATAAAGAGCGAATCATCTTTCAGATTATAAATAGCAAAGCCGAACATACCTCTCAGGCGATCGAGAACCTTTTCGCCCCATGCTTCATACCCTTGCAGAATAACTTCACTGTCTGTATTTGTTGAAAACTTATGTCCGAGACTTATTAACTCCGAACGAAGCTCTTTATAATTGTAGATTTCTCCGTTAAAGGTGAGAACCTTAGTTTTGTCGTCATTATATATAGGCTGATCGCCTCCGCTCAGATCAATTATGCTTAGTCTGCGAAAGCCCATTGAAATGTCTTTATCACAATAAAATCCCTCGCTGTCAGGACCTCTGTGAGTTATAACATCAGCCATTTTCTTGATTATTTTGTCGGATTTATCTATATGACCGGTAAAACCGCAAATACCGCACATAAAATATTGCACCTTTTTTCTATTTGATAAACAGCAGCACCGCATTATAGAAGAGTATTATACGGTGCTGCTTTATTTGTTGATTCAGGCTGTGCAAAAACAAAAAAGTTTTCGGCCAAGCCTTATTTGTTGGTTTTTGCAGAGTCTGAATTATTAGTATGTGTTATACGCCAAACAGAATCTCGCCGTATGAAGGATAAGGCCAATACTGAGCAGATGTCTTTTGCTCCATAGTATCACCGATAGCACGCAACTCGTTCATAAGCTCAAATACTGTTTTGCGGTAATACATAGCAAGCTCGAGATCGTCAGAGATAGTGTTAGCAGTGTTAACAGCAGTCTTTAGTTCATCAGTTTTCTTTACAAATGCTTCAAGCTTCTCTGAAAGCTCCTCAATAAGAGCAGTTTCTGCATAAACCGAGTAAGCGCCGAGTGACTTCTTTGCAAGAGCTGCATTTGACAGCGAGTTTACAAAGGCGATAACTGCCGGAGTAATATTCTTTTCTGCCATGTCGATCATTGTGAGTGCTTCAATGTGTAGCTGCTTTGAGTAATGCTCAAGCTCGATCTCATAGCGAGCGTGTATCTCCTGTTCGGAAACGATACCGTTTCTTGTGAAAAGATCAATGTTCTTTTTGTCGATATAATGCGCCATTGCCTCGGGCAGTGAACGATAATTGCACAATCCTCTTCTTGCGGCCTCTTCAACCCATTCTTCGGAGTAGTTGTCGCCGTTAAATATGATATTACGGTGCTCTGTGAGAGTTCTCTTTACAAGAGCCTTAACAGCCTCGTTTATATCGTCTGCACCCTTAAGCTCATCACGGAATTGTGCAAGCTCATCTGCGATCATAGTATTAAGCATATAGTTCGGACAGCCGATATTAAGTGCCGAACCAAGCGCACGGAATTCAAATTTGTTGCCTGTGAAGGCAAACGGAGAGGTACGGTTACGGTCTGATGTATCCTTGCGGAAATCAGGCAGTACGTCTACGCCTGTGACCATATTTGTTTTTCCTGCACTGTGATACTCTGTGCCGTTTATGATAGAATCTACAAGTGCTCCGAGATCGTCACCGAGATACATTGAAATAATAGCCGGAGGTGCTTCATTTGCACCGAGTCTGTGATCGTTTCCTGCTGATGCAACAGTAAGTCTTAAAAGATCCTGATGCTCGTGAACAGCTTTAACTATTGCAGCAAGGAAAAGCTGGAACTGCAAATTATTCTCGGGACACTTGCCGGGATCAAGAAGATTTTCTCCTGTGTTAGTCGAAATAGACCAGTTGTTATGCTTTCCGCTGCCGTTTACGCCTGCAAAGGGCTTCTCGTGAAGAAGACATACAAGACCATGCTTTTCAGCTGTTTTCTTCATGACCTCCATAGTAAGCTCGTTGTGGTCATTTGCAATGTTTGAAGTCGCAAAGATAGGAGCTAACTCATGCTGTGAAGGAGCAACTTCATTATGCTTTGTCTTAGCCATTACGCCGAGTTTCCAGAGCTCTTCGTCAAGATCAGCCATAAATGCGGCAACTCTTGTTTTGATAGAACCGAAGTAATGGTCTGCAAGCTCTTGACCCTTTGGAGCAGGAGCACCGAAAAGTGTTCTGCCTGTATAAATAAGATCGGGACGCTTGTCATACATCTTCTTGTCAATGAGGAAGTATTCCTGTTCCGGACCGACTGTTGTTGTAACTCTCGTAACATCTGTTTTGCCGAGAATATGAAGTACATCAACAGCGACGCTGCTGAGCTTCTCCATTGAACGAAGGAGAGGCGTTTTCTTGTCAAGAACTTCTCCTGTGTATGAACAGAACGCAGTAGGAATATAAAGCGTTTTATCTCTGATAAATGCAGGTGATGTGGGGTCCCACGTTGTGTAGCCTCTTGCCTCGAAGGTTGCTCTTATACCACCCGAAGGAAAACTCGATGCGTCGGGTTCACCTTTAATAAGCTCTTTTCCTGAGAACTCCATAATTACCTGACCGTCACTTGCAGGGTAAATAAAGCTGTCGTGCTTTTCTGCCGTTACGCCTGTCATTGGCTGAAACCAGTGTGTGTAATGTGTGCAGCCCATCTCGACTGCCCATTCTTTCATAGCGTTTGCAACGCCGTTAGCAACACTCAGATCGAGAGGTTCGCCGTTTTGAACGGTACGTTTGAGAGCCTTATATGTTGCGTGAGGAAGTCGTTCTTCCATTTTTCTGTCGTTAAATACCATGCTTCCGAATAGTTCCGGTACGGTTGCCATAATAAACACTCCTAAATAAAAATTTTGTTACAAAAAACGGCAAGAACATCGTAAGCTTTTTACGCTTAACGACGTCCTTGCCGTATCAACAATTGCATTATACGCCTTTGACAATTAATTGTCAAGCGGTTATGAAATAATATTTTTGTTTCTTGCAAAATATAAGAAAAAATTGATTCTATATCTATAAAATTAATGCATAATTGCATAATTCGTTAGTATTAACTGCATAAACGGAGTACAATATAATGAAAAAACATCAGATTTTACTGCCGGTTTAGTATAACGCATATTATTTTAGAATGGTGATAACGATGTCTGATGAAAACAGATCTGTATTTACGGAAATGAATATTTGAAAATCAATTCCTGCAAAACAATTTTTTATACTTCGTTATTATATACAAAATTTCATGTAACGATATACTATTCTTTATTATCCAAAACATTGACAAATCTTTAACGCAATAGTAAAATAAATGTATCGGTTCAATGAGCAAAGGCGTTCATTGCTGAAAGGGGGATAAGTGCCCCTTTTTGCAGTGAGCGCTTTTTTATTTGCAAAAAAAGCAGTAATAATGCGGATATTTGCAGTTGAAATATAGCATGTCAAATTCTTATGTTTGCAGTACCGCATAAAAAATTATATATCGGAGGGCTTTCGATTATGTATAGTGATTTGAGCGAACTTAAAAGCTTTATTGAAGAAGAGGATATAAGATTTATAAGACTTGCGTTTGTCGATATTGCAGGAATACAAAAAAATATTTCAATTATGCCGTTTGAGCTTGAACGTGCGTTTGAGTACGGTATTGCGTTTGATGCATCGAGTATTTATGGCTTTGGCGATGAAGTATCTTCAGATCTTTTCTTAAAGCCTTTGCCGCAAACGATAGAAATACTTCCGTGGCGGCCTGCTGAGGGCCGTGTTGCAAGAATGTTCTGCAATATTTACAGACCTGACGGCGAGCCTTTTGAGCTTGACAGTCGTAGATTACTTGAAAATGCTGTTAAAAAAGCAAGAAAAAAAGGCTTGACATTCAATTTCGGAGCAGAGTTTGAATTTTATCTGTTCAAGCGCGACGAATCAGGTAATGCAACAAAGATTCCATTTGACAATGCAGGATATATGGATATAGCACCTGAGGATAAGGGAGAGGATATTCGCAGGGAGATATGTCTTACTCTTCTCGATATGGACATTTTTCCTGAAAGCTCACACCATGAAATGGGTCCCGGTCAGAACGAGATAGATTTCAGATACAGTGACGCTCTTACATCTGCCGACAATGCGGTGACTTTTAAAACCGTTGTAAGATCAATTGCAGATCTTAACGGACTGTGCGCCGATTTTTCTCCTAAACCTCTTGCGGATAAAAGCGGAAGTGGTCTGCATATAAATATGTCGGTAAAATCGGCAGATGGATGCGACTATACCAAAAATATGCTTGCAGGAATACTTGCTCATATTACTGAAATGACAGCATTTCTGAACCCATGCGAGGAGTCATACAAAAGGCTCGGATGTGATAAAGCCCCTAAATACGTTTCATGGTCACCCGAGAATCGTTCACAGCTTATCAGAATACCTGCGGCAAAGGGTGAATATAAACGAATAGAGCTTCGTTCTCCTGATCCGACTGTTAATCTTTATGTTGTATATTCGCTGCTTATAAACGCTTCGCTTGACGGGATAGAAAAAGGACTTATGCCGCCCGAACCGCTTAATATCAATCTATATACCGCGGGCGAGGAGATAAAAAGCAAACTTTCTTCACTGCCCGATTCTTATGAAAAGGCAGTAAAAACAGCTCGCGAAAGCGAGTTTATAAAAGAAGCAATACCTTTAAGCTTTTTAAGATAACAATCAGGAGGGAGATCGCAGTGCATCTCATTCAGCGAAGTGTAATGATCGTATCAAATAACGGTAAACTGACAAATTATATGAAAGCAGAAATGCCGCACGAGCGATTTTATCCCGTGTATGTTGTAACAAACGCAGCGCAGGCGAGGCAAACAGAGCTTCGTACTCCTGTAGATATAGTGATAATTAATACTCCTCTGTCTGATGAGTTCGGAACAAAGCTTGCAGAGGATCTTTCAAGAGAATGTGCGGTTGCGTTGATCGTTAGTCCAGAGCTTACAGAGCGTGTTACAAATAAGCTTGAACCTTATGGTGTCGTTACGCTCCCAAGCAAATTTTATAAAACTGTTTTCAGCCAGACGCTTACTTTGCTTGCTTCATCGGTAACTAAAATGAGTGTTCTGCGTAAAGAATCCGAAACATTGAAATCAAAGCTCAGAGAAATAAAAGCTATGACAAAGGCAAAGGCTTTGCTTATTTCCGAAAAAGGAATGACAGAAGAGCAGGCTCATAGATATATTGAAAAATTGGCGATGGATACAAGCCGTAAAAAAATAGAAGTCGTTCGCAGTATTATAGAGGATCTGTCAAACGAAGATATTTGAAGAGGAATGTATGATGACTAAGTATATTTTTGTGACCGGAGGAGTAGTATCCGGATTGGGAAAGGGGATCACAGCGGCATCATTGGGCAGGCTGCTGAAATCAAGAGGATTAAAGGTAGCTGCACAAAAGCTTGATCCGTATATAAATGTAGATCCGGGTACTATGAGCCCGTATCAGCATGGAGAGGTTTATGTAACCGAGGACGGTGCAGAAACCGATCTTGATCTCGGACATTATGAGCGTTTTATTGACGAGGATCTGAACAAATATTCAAATCTTACGACAGGAAAGGTGTATTGGAATATTCTCAATAAGGAACGCAGAGGAGAATTTTTGGGAGAAACGGTGCAGGTAATACCGCACGTTACTAATGAGATCAAGCATTTTATATACAATGTAGGAAAGAAAAGCGATGCAGATGTAGTTATTACAGAGATCGGCGGTACAACAGGTGATATAGAGAGCCAGCCTTTTATCGAGGCGATAAGACAAGTGGGCTTGGAAGTTGGCAGCGAGAATGTTTGTTATATCCATGTTGCACTTGTGCCATATCTCAAATGTTCACAGGAGCATAAAACAAAGCCTGTTCAACATTCCGTAAAAGAACTTCAGGGAATGGGCATTAAACCTGATATTATAGTTCTGCGCTGTGACGAACCCCTTGATAAGAGCTTATTCAAAAAAATATCTCTTTTCTGCAATGTCTCAGAAGATTGTGTTATCGAGAATCTTAATGTAAACGTTTTGTACGAAGCGCCGATCATGCTTGAAAAAGCAGGCTTTTCGGAAATGGTATGCAGAAAGCTTGATATAAATGCACAAAAGCCCTGCCTTGAAGAATGGGTAAAAATGCTTGAAAGTATTGAGAACAGGAGCGAAAGCGTTACCGTCGGAATTGTCGGAAAATATGTTCAGCTTCATGACGCATATTTGTCTGTTGCAGAAGCAATACACCATGCAGGTTATGCCTGCGGTACGCTTACCGAAATTGAATGGATAGACAGCGAACAGATTACTGATGAAAACGCAGGCAGTATTCTCGGAAAATGCGATTGTATAATAGTGCCGGGCGGTTTCGGCGGAAGAGGTATATCGGGTATGATCTCCGCCGCAAGATATGCCAGAGAGAACAATGTGCCGTATCTCGGAATATGCTTAGGTATGCAGATAGCAGTTATAGAATATGCGAGAAATGTTTGCGGACTTAAAAACGCAAATTCACGAGAATTTGATGAAAACTCATCTTATAAGGTAATAGACTTTATGCCTGATCAGAGCGATCTTGTAAATAAGGGCGGCACCCTCAGACTGGGTGCATATCCTTGTAGTATTTCAGACGGTACAAAAATGTACAGCTGCTACGGAAGATCAAATATTTCTGAACGTCACCGACATAGATATGAGTTTAATAACGAGTATTCAGATGTGCTGATAAGCGGCGGTTTAGTTATCGGAGGTACATCACCCGATAAGAAAATTGTTGAAACTATAGAAATTCCAAAAAACGATTTTTATATAGGTGTGCAGTTTCATCCAGAATTTAAAAGCAGACCCAATAAGGCGCACCCTCTGTTTAAAGGATTGATCGAAACAGCATTACAACAGCAAAGAAAGGTAGATCACAATGAATGAACCACAAACACTATACAGACCCGAATTTGAACACGACGCTTGCGGAATAGGTGCAGTTGTGAGCATTAAGGGCGAGCAGAGTCACAAAATAGTAAGCGACGCTTTGTCAATAGTTGAAAAGCTTCAGCACCGCGCAGGAAAAGACGCAGCCGGTGAGACCGGTGACGGTGTTGGAATACTTGTGCAGATCTCGCATGACTTTTTCAAAGCAGCGGCAAAAGAAATGTCTTTGACTTTGCCTGAAAGCAGAGAATATGGTGTGGGAATGTTTTTCTTCCCACAGGATGAGTTGAAACGTTCTCAGGCAAAGAAAATGCTTGAGATAATATGTAAAAAAGAGGGTGTACAGCTTCTCGGCTGGAGAGATGTTCCCACAAACAGCGGCGTTATCGGAAGCAAGGCGTTAGCGTGTATGCCTCGTATAATGCAGTGCTTTGTTAAGAAGCCCGATGATGTAAAAAAAGGTATAGAATTTGACCGCAAGCTGTATGTTATCCGCCGTGAATTTGAGCAGTCTAATGACAATACTTATGTTTGTTCGTTCTCGTCAAGAACTATCGTGTATAAGGGAATGTTCCTTGTAGATCAGCTGCGTAAATTTTACACAGATCTTCAGAGTGATAATTATAAAAGTGCTCTTGCTTTGGTACATTCGAGATTTTCAACAAACACAAATCCGTCATGGGAGCGTGCTCACCCGAACCGTGTGATACTTCACAACGGCGAGATCAATACGATAAGAGGCAACGCAGACAGAATGCTCGCGCGTGAAGAGACAATGACAAGTCCTGTAATGCAGGACGAATTTGACAGGGTGCTGCCTGTTATTAATGCTTCAGGGTCGGACTCGGCTATGCTCGACAACACACTCGAATTTCTTATGATGAACGGTATGGAACTGCCGAAGGCGGTAATGGTGACTATCCCGGAACCGTATGCAAACGACAAGACTATAACTCGTGAAAAGCGTGATTTTTATCATTATTACTCTACTATGATGGAACCTTGGGATGGACCGGCAGCAATACTTTTCACAGACGGCGATACAGTCGGTGCAGTGCTTGACAGAAACGGTCTGCGCCCATCACGTTATTATATAACTGATGATGATATGCTTATACTATCGTCTGAGGTCGGTGTACTGCCCGTCGATAATGAAAGGATCGTAACAAAAAGCCGTTTAAAGCCAGGAAAAATGTTGTTGGTAGATCTAAACGATAAAAGAGTTATTTCCGACGAAGAGTGCAAAAGAAGATATGCTCTCGAAAAACCATACGGTGAATGGCTTGACGGAAATCTTGTGCAGCTTTCCGATCTTCCGATCCCGAATCACAAGGTAGAAAATCATACGCAGGAGCAGCGAGACAGACTTTACAAGGCTTTTGGTTATACATACGAACAGATCAAAGATTCAATTCTTCCTATGGCTAAAAACGGCAGCGAACCAACTGCCGCTATGGGTACGGATATTCCGCTTGCCGTACTGTCCGAGAAACATCAATCGCTGTTTTCATACTTCAAGCAAAGCTTTGCTCAGGTAACAAATCCGCCGATAGACGCTATTCGTGAAGAAATAGTTACCGATACTACCGTATATGTCGGATCTGATGGTAATTTGCTTGAAGAAAAAGCCGAAAACTGCAATATGCTCGAAATACACAATCCTATTCTTACAAGCGTCGATCTTATGAAGATCAAGGCTATTCACCGTCCCGGTTTTAAGGCATCTGTAGTTTCACTTTTATACTATAAGAATACTCCTCTTGAACGTGCGCTTGACAGATTGTTTGTATCCTGCGATAGAGAGTACCGCAAGGGTGCGAATATTATAATTCTGTCCGACAGAGGCGTTGACGAAAACCATGTTGCTATTCCGTCACTGCTTGCAGTTTCCGCAATGGAGCAGTATCTGATTAGAACAAAAAAGCGTACAGCCGTTTCTATTATACTTGAAAGCGCAGAACCTTGCGAGGTGCATCATTTTGCAGCACTTCTCGGATACGGTGCAAGAGCTGTCAACCCTTATCTTGCACAGGAGTGTATAACAGAGCTTATTGATAAAGGTCTGCTCGATAAGGATTATCATACCGCCATCAGAGATTACGACTCGGCGGTTCTTCGCGGTATCGTAAAAATAGCGTCAAAAATGGGTATTTCAACAATACATTCTTATCAGTCCTCTCAGATATTCGAGGTAGTAGGTATAAGACAAGATGTTATCGACAAGTATTTTACAAATACTGTAAGCAGAGTAGGTGGTATCGGTCTTGAAGAGATCGGTGAAGGCGTAGAGTTTCGTCACGATCACGCATTTGATCCGTTGGGTCTCGGTGTTGATACAGCAACAGACAGCGTAGGAACACATAAGCTTCGTTCGGGTCACGATAAAGAAGATCATATGTATAACCCCGAAACCATAATTGATCTCAGAGAAGCAACACAAACAGGAAGCTATAAACGATTTAAAGAATACACCGCAATGGTTGACGGTGAGAGTGTACCTCATACTTTAAGAGGCTTGATGTCGTTTGATTTTGAGAGTTGTACTCCCATTCCGATAGACGAGGTTGAGCCTGCAAGCGAGATAGTAAAGCGATTTAAAACAGGTGCTATGAGCTATGGTTCAATTTCTCAGGAAGCACATGAATGTATGGCTGAAGCTATGAATATGATCGGCGGCAAATCAAACTCGGGTGAAGGCGGAGAAATGCCGGAACGTCTCGGCACAAACAAAAACAGTGCGATAAAACAGGTGGCATCGGGAAGATTCGGTGTTACAAGTGAATATTTATTGAGTGCAAAGGAAATACAGATAAAAATGGCACAGGGGGCAAAGCCCGGAGAGGGCGGTCATTTGCCTGGAAACAAGGTCTATCCGTGGATAGCTAAGAACAGGTATTCCACACCGGGAGTATCGCTTATATCGCCGCCGCCTCATCACGATATTTACTCTATTGAGGACTTGGCTCAGCTTATATATGACCTTAAAAATGCAAACAGAAAAGCGAGAATTTCCGTTAAGCTTGTATCTGAAGCAGGTGTGGGAACAATTGCGGCAGGTGTTGCAAAGGCAGGTGCGCAGGTAGTTCTTATCTCAGGGTATGACGGCGGTACGGGTGCTGCGCCCGTAAGCTCCATTCATAATGCAGGTCTGCCGTGGGAGCTGGGTCTTGCAGAAACACATCAGACACTTATTAAAAACGGACTGCGTTCAAGAGTTATTATCGAAACGGACGGAAAACTCATGAGCGGAAGAGATGTTGCAATTGCAGCAATGCTCGGTGCCGATGAATTTGGCTTTGCAACAGCACCGCTCGTTACGATGGGCTGCGTTATGATGCGTGTTTGCAATCTGGACACTTGCCCTGTTGGTATTGCAACACAAAACCCCGAGCTTAGAAAGCGTTTCTGCGGTAAGCCCGAGTATATAGTAAACTTTATGATGTTTATTGCCGAAGAGCTGCGTGAAATAATGGCACAGCTTGGCATCAGAACTGTATCGGAGCTTGTAGGAAGATGCGATCTGCTCACAGTACCGAAAAATCAGGTCACACATAGAGCAGAGATGATAGATCTTTCGGGTATTCTGAGCCGTGACTTCACAGAAGGTGAGAAAACTCACTTTGACCCGACTGATGTTTATGATTTCGGGCTTGAGAATACAATAGACGAAAGCAGGCTCATTCCGGAATTTTCAAAGGCGATCAAAAACCATACAAGAAAAACGGTGAGAGTAAATGTATCAAGCACCGATCGTGCTCTCGGTACAATATTCGGTTCTGTACTTACAGAGAATTTCGGAAATACACTTGACGACGATTTTTATACAGTACAATGCTCGGGCGGCGGAGGACAGTCTTTCGGTGCATTTATCCCGAAGGGACTTACATTAAGACTTGAAGGCGACTCAAACGACTATTTCGGCAAAGGTCTTTCGGGCGGAAAGCTGATAGTTTATCCGCCGAAGGAGAGCCGCTTTAAGGCAGAGGAGAATATAATAATCGGCAATGTTGCATTGTACGGCGCAACAAGCGGCGAAGCTTATGTAAACGGTATAGCAGGAGAAAGATTCTGCGTAAGAAATTCGGGTGCTTATGCAGTATGCGAGGGTGTAGGTGACCATGGCTGCGAATACATGACAGGCGGTAGAGTAGTAATTCTCGGCAAAACGGGCAGAAATTTTGCGGCAGGTATGAGCGGCGGTCTTGCATATGTTTATGATGAAGATCACGATCTTTATCTGAAGCTTAACAAAGAGCTTGTAACAATGGGGCAGGTTACGGAGAAACATGATATTGAAGAGCTTCGAACAATGATAGAGAAGCATTATACCGCAACGTTATCTCCTCTTGCAAAGAAAATGCTTGATAATTTTGATGTATATCTTCCTAATTTCAAGAAGATTACACCTAATGACTATAACAGAATGCTCGGACTTATAGGCAGATTTGAAGAAAAAGGTCTTGACGGAGAACAGGCAGTTTTAGAAGCATTCTATGCTTCAAAGAAGGGAGAAATGCAAAATGGGTAAACCAACCGGATTTATAGAGTATGAAAGAGAAGCAGGTATGATCGTTTCTCCCGAGAATAGGATAAAGAGCTTTAACGAGTTTCATTTGCCGCCGGTAATGGAGAACAGAAGAAGGCAGGCAGCTCGTTGTATGAACTGCGGTGTACCGTTCTGTCAGTCTGCTATGAGATTAAATGGAATGGTATCGGGCTGTCCTCTTCATAATCTTATTCCCGAATGGAATGATGAGCTTTATAACGGACACTACGAACACGCTTTGAGCAGACTGCTTAAAACAAACTGTTTTCCCGAGTTTACAGGCAGAGTCTGCCCTGCCTTGTGCGAGGCGGCGTGTACCTGTGGACTAAATGACAAGCCTGTTACCGTTCATGATAATGAGCTTGCGATCATTGAATACGGCTTTGCGAACGGTTATATGCAGCCCAAAGAGATCTCCGTTCGCACAGATAAGCGTGTAGCTGTGATAGGTTCGGGGCCTTCCGGTCTTGCCTGTGCTGAAATGCTCAATAAGAGAGGACACAATGTGACTGTGTTTGAAAGAGAAGATCGTCCGGGCGGACTTCTTATGTACGGTATTCCTAATATGAAGCTTGATAAAAGCGTTGTACTTCGCCGTATAGATCTTATGAAAAAAGAGGGCATAGAATTTCGTACCGGGTGCAATGTAGGTGTGGATATTACAGCAGAATCTCTGATAAATGAATATGACGCTGTTGTACTTTGCTGCGGTGCTGCAAAGCCCCGTGACCTTAAAATTGAGGGAAGAGAACTAAACGGAGTGCATTTCGCAGTTGATTTTCTTAAATCAACCACAAAGGCATTGTTGAACGGAGAATACGAAAACGACAATTTTATCAGCGCAAAAGACAAAAATGTTCTTGTTGTAGGCGGTGGCGATACAGGTAACGACTGTGTTGGAACGTGTATTCGTCACGGCTGCAAAAGCATTACTCAGCTTGAAATGATGCCAAAACTCCCCGATGAACGCACCCCGGATAACGCATGGCCGCAGTGGCCTCGTGTATGTAAAACCGATTACGGTCAGGAGGAGGCAGCCGCTGTATTTGGTCACGATCCGAGAGTTTATACAACGACAATAAAAAGCCTTATCGGAGATGAAAACGGTAATCTAAAAGGAGCCGAGCTTGTAAAGCTTGAACCTAAAAAGGACGATGCAAGCGGCAGAACTGTTATGACTCCTGTGGAAGGTACAGAATATACGGTAGAGTGTGATATGGTGCTTATCGCAGCAGGTTTTCTCGGTTCTGAGGAATATGTTACACAGGCTTTCGGAGTTGAGCTGAACGCACGAACAAATGTTGCGACTCAGCCCGAAAAATATGGATCAAGCGTTTCTAAGGTGTTTACCGCAGGCGATATGCACCGTGGTCAGAGCCTTGTCGTATGGGCAATTGCCGAGGGCAGAGCGTGTGCCCGTGAGGTAGACGAATTTCTGATGAGATACACTAATATGATCTAAAGTTGAAAGTGGAAAGTTGAAAGTTGAAAGCTGAAAGCTGAAAGCGGAATACAAGCCTACACACTGTGATAGGCTTCAGATACTCAACCTTCCATAACAGAATCATAACAGAATTTTTTGAGTATTAACGGAGTGTTAGCAATGAAACTTCAATTTACAAAAATGCATGGTCTGGGAAATGACTACATCTACTTTGACTGTGTGAGAAATGCCGTTCCGAATGACCCGGAGGCTTTATCAAAAAGATTATCCGACCGTCATTTCGGAGTCGGCGGTGACGGTATCGTGCTTATCATGCCTTCAGATAAGGCTGATTTCAGAATGAGAATGTTCAACGCCGACGGCAGCGAGGGCGCAATGTGCGGAAATGCCTCTCGATGTATCGCAAAATATGTTTTTGACAGAGGTCTTACCGATAAATTACACATCACACTTGAAACTAAATCTGGTATCAAAACTCTTGATGTTACCGCAGAAGGAAGTATTGCAAAAACAGTGACTGTAGATATGGGTAAGCCGATAGTAGGTGCAGTAATGCAGCCTATTGAGACTGCATACGGTAAATATAATTATACATTTTTAGATATGGGCAATCCGCACTGTGTTATCTTTACAAATGATGATACCGATACATTAGAGCTTGAAAAGATCGGAAGACCTCTTGAGTGTCATGAGCTTTTCCCGGACAGAGCAAACATAGAATTTGTGAATATACTCGGTAAAAACGATCTGCGTATGAGAGTGTGGGAGAGAGGCAGCGGAGAAACTCTTGCCTGCGGTACAGGTGCGTGCGCAGCTGTTACCGCTGCTGTGATAAATGGTATCTGTCCCATAAACGAAGATATTCGTGTACATCTCAGAGGAGGTACTCTAACTGTCAGATACACCGGCGAAAAAGTGCTCATGACCGGTGGAGCTGAGTTCGTATTTGACGGTACAGCGGAGGTGTGATAATGAAGATCAACAGAAATTTTGATAATCTGGCAGAAAGCTATCTGTTTGCTGAGGTGGCTTTACGTACGGAAAAATATACCGCAGAAAATCCGGATAAGAAAATTATACGTATGGGAATAGGTGATGTTACTCTTCCTCTCCCAACGGTTATTACCGATGCTATGAAAAAAGCCGCAGATGAAATGTCGGATATTAATACATTCAAAGGGTATCCGAGCTATGAAGGCTATGAGTTTCTCAGAACTGCTATCAGCGGATATTACTCCTCTTTCGGTGTAAA
>JAFOMO010000034.1 GCA_017418905.1 Clostridia bacterium
AGCGTCGATAGCGTCAACCTTTACGCCCTTAGACTCAATCTCGCTGAGAATATCTGTGGGGTATACTTCGCTGCCGATTATTACGGGCATTGGATCTATCTGCTGAGTATTTACAATGATAGTTCCGTCTTTTCTGAGGTCTTTAATATATCTTGCAGCCTCGATCTTTTCAAAGCTCACAATGAAATCTGCCTCGCCCTCATCTATTATAGGCGAATAAACCTTATCGCCGTATCTTACATATGTAACGACTGAGCCGCCTCTCTGGCTCATGCCGTGAACCTCGCTTACTTTAACGTCAAAGCCCTCGTCAACAAGAAGTCTGCCCAAAAGCTTGGACGCAAGCAGTGAACCCTGACCGCCTACTCCGACGATCATAATATTTTTTACTGCCATATTATTCTCCCTCACTTTCAAAAGCATCAAATGCGCAAAGACCTGCACAAACACCACAGCCTATGCACAATGTATTGTCGATAACAGCGTGCTTATCTCTGAACGAAATAGCAGGACATCCGAACTTCATACATTTCTTACAGCCTCGGCATTTATCGGGGTTTATTTTCAGCGGCTTTTTGGGCTTTACATATTTGAGCAGAACACACGGTCTGCGTGAAATGATAACGGAAGGCTCGTTCTTTGCAAGCTCTTCTTTGATTACCTTTTCGCACTCTTCGAGGTTATAGGGGTCTACAACACGAACAGAGTTTATACCTACCGACTTACAAAGGCTTTCAAGGTTAACCTTTCCGGCAGGGTCACCCTTGATGTTATAGCCTGTTGTCGGGTTCTGCTGATGACCTGTCATACCTGTGATAGAGTTGTCAAGTACAATAACAGTAGAGTTAGACTGATTGTATGCAATATTGATAAGACCTGTTACACCCGAATGCATAAATGTCGAGTCACCTATAACGCATACCGTCTTGTTTTCTGTTTCGCTCTGACCTGCCTTGTTAAAGCCGTGAAGTCCCGAAACGGACGCACCCATACAGAGTGTCATATCAAGAGCGTTAAGCGGCGGCATTGAGCCGAGTGTATAACAGCCTATATCGCCCAGAACAGTTATCTTGTTCTTTGAGAGTACATAGAACATTCCTCTGTGCGGACAGCCTGCGCACATCATAGGCGGTCTTACCGGTATCTTAGTATCGAGAGTTACATTCTCCTTAGTCTCTAAGCCGAAAGCCTCGGCAATGGTTTTCTGCGAGAACTCACCTAAAAGTGAGAACTTCTCTTTTCCGATAACATCAACGCCAATAGTCTTGCAGTGTGTTTCGATTATCGGGTCAAGCTCTTCTATTACATATACCTTACCGACTTTAGCGGCAAAGTCTTTAATGATATTTACGGGCAGAGGATTTACCATACCTAATTTAAGTACGGAAACACTGTCACCGAATACCTCTTTTACATACTGATAAGATGTTGAAGAAGTAATAATACCGAAATCATAATCTCCGCTGCCGTACTCTACTCTGTTGAGGGGTGAGGCTTCTGCATACTCTGTAAGCTTGCGTGTTCTCTCCTCTACAAAGGGGTGGCGTGCAATTGCGTTTGCAGGAGCCATAATATACTTTTTCGGGTTCTTTACATATTCCTTCCGAGCCTCTGCTCTTTCGCCCTTTTCGGTAATACTCTGTGAGTGAGCAACACGAGTACACATTTTAATGAAAACAGGGGTATCAAATTCTTCCGAGATCTCGAATGCGGTCTTTGCAAAATCCAAAGCCTCCTGCGAATCGGCAGGCTCAAGCATAGGCACTTTAGCGGCAACTGCATAATGACGTGAATCCTGCTCATTCTGTGACGAGTGCATTCCGGGGTCGTCTGCGACGCAGATGACCATACCTGCGTTTACGCCTGTGTAGGACATTGTAAACAGCGGGTCTGCGGCAACATTCAAGCCAACGTGCTTCATACAGCATGCCGAGCGTTTACCGTTAAGTGACGCACCGAAAGCAGTTTCTGCCGCTACCTTTTCATTTGGAGCCCACTCGCAGTATACATCTGAGAATTTTGCAAATTCTTCTGTTATTTCGGTACTCGGTGTACCGGGGTAACTTGATATTACACAGCAGCCTGCCTCATACAAACCACGGGCAAGCGCTGCGTTTCCGATCATGAGTTCTTTCATTTTCTTACCACCTTTATTATATCTGATTTCTTCTGTCGTCAATTCTCTTTGCCTTGCCCTGGAAACGCTCAACGGTATTCGGCGGCACAAGTGTGACCTTAGCTCTCAAGCCGAGAATAGACTGCATTTTTGCCTCTATTGCACGCTGAAGCTCTGTCAAAGCCTGGAAGTTATCGAGAATGTTTGCATTGATAAGCTCTACCTGAATTTCGAGGTGATCTCTGAACGCCTCGTCACGAGTAATAACAAGCTTATAGTGGGGAGCAACATTTTCTGTTTCGATCAATATGTTCTCAATCTGTGTCGGGAAAACATTAACACCCTTGATAATAAGCATATCGTCTGTTCTGCCTCTTGTTTTTGCCATTCTTGCGTGAGTTCTTCCGCAGGAGCAGGGAGTATAATCAATCTTTGTAATATCACGAGTTTTGTATCTGAGTACGGGCATACCTTTTCTTGTAAGCGTTGTGATAACAAGCTCTCCGTACTCGCCCTCTGCTGCGTGCTTGCCTGTTTCGGGATCAATGATCTCAGGCAGGAAGTGATCCTCTGCAAAGTGCATTCCGTCACGAGCCTCACAGTCGCCCGAAACACCGGGACCGCCCAACTCTGTCATACCGTAGTTATCGGAAACACGGATACCGAAGTTTTCTTCTATCTTAGTTCTCATTGCAACGGTACAAGGCTCCGAACCGAGAATACCGAGCTTTAATTTATAATCCGACATCGGATAGCCGCTTTTCTTTGCACATTCCGACAAATAAAGAGCATAAGACGGAGTAGCAACAAGACCTGTAACGCCGTAGTCACGCATCATCATAAGCTGTTTTTCGGTATTGCCCGATGAAGCAGGAATAACTGTTGCGCCGATATTCTCTAAGCCATAATGCAAACCGAGCGCACCTGTAAACAGACCGTAACCGAAGCTTATCTGAATAACATCATCTGCCGTAACGCCGCCTGCAACGGCTACACGGGCAACGCAGTCTGCCCATATCTTAATATCTTCTTTTGTATAAACTCCTACTGTGGGCTTGCCTGTTGTACCCGACGACGCATGAATACGAACAATATCCTTCATTGGTGCGGCTGTAAGTCCGAATGGGTAATTGTCACGAAAATCATCCTTTGTTGTAAACGGAATATACTCGATATCCGAAAGAGTTCTGATCTTCGAGCCGTCGCCTACACCTGCCTCGTCAAGTCTTTTGTGGTAAAGCGGTACATTGTCATAACAATACTTTACAGTCTGCTTTAATCTTTCAAGCTGTAAAGCATTTATTTGTTCTCTTGGCATTGTTTCAATGTCTTTTTGAAACATCATTTTAATCATTTCCTTTTCTTTTTATATTTATATTATATAATAGTTTTTATAAAACATCAAATTTTTTTATTTCCAACTGCCCGATAAAACGCTGCAAAACATTAACCGCTTTGCAGCGTTATTTTCGGATAAATCAATTATTTTGCTTTTGCTGTTTTTGCCTTTGCCTGCTTTGGTTTTGCAGGCTTTTCTTTTTCGGGTTCGTCCTCGGCAATAGATTTCTTTGAAGATACAGTCACCTTTTTGTTGTAGCATTCAAATATCTTGTCTGTTCTCTCAGTATCCTTTGCAGGGGCGATAAGTGTAATTATAGGTGTAATTATAATACCTAAGATCATTGCAAGCATACCTGCATTTATGGGTGACTTGAAGTATTCAAGTACAGGGCTTGCAAACTTAACGCCTGTCAAGTTGCAGATAAAAGAGGCGATAGATATTCCCAGACCTATAACAAAGTTTACCCATACTGCGGCTTTCGGAACTCTTTTCATATAAAGTCCGTACATAAACGGAGCTAAGAATGCGCCTGCAAGAGCACCCCACGAAACGCCCATCATCTGAGAGATGAAGAGTACAGGAGAGCTTGCCTGAACTACTGCGATAACAGCAGATATTGCTATAAAGAATACTATAAATATTCTCATGCAGAGAACCTTTTTCTTCTCATCCATAGCCTTCTTGCCAAAGAACACGGGGTCTATAAAGTCAATTGTAAGAACCGAGCTTGAAGTAAGAACAAGGCTTGAAAGCGTACTCATAGAAGCGGACAATACAAGAATTACAACTATACCGATAATTACAGGCGATAAGCCTTCGAGCATTGTAGGTATAACAGAGTCGTAACCGCCCTCGGGCTTTACTCCGTCTGCGCTCATTTTTCCGAACAGTCTGCCGAACCCTCCCAAAAAGTAACAGCCGCCTGCAACGATAATTGCAAAGAATGTAGAAACTATCGTACCTGTGCTGATAGACTTTTCAGACTTGATAGCATAGAATTTCTGTACCATCTGCGGCAAGCCCCATGTGCCTAAAGAAGTTAAAATAACAACGCCTATAAGACCTATAATATCAGGACCAAAGAAAGAAGTGTATGCGCCTTTAAACACCGTGCCTGAAGGCAGAACTGCCGTTTGCTCCGACAAAAGAGCTATCGTTTCGGTAAGTCCGCCGTTTATCTTCATTACAGAGGCAATAACGGCAACTATGCCGCCGAGCATGATAATACCCTGTATAAAGTCATTTATTGCGGTAGCCATATAGCCGCCGAGTACAACATATACGCAGGTAAGCAATGCCATAGCGATAACGCAGTAAACATAAGGAATACCGAAAGCCATTCCGAACAAACGTGAAAGTCCGTTATACAGTGAGGCTGTGTACGGTATCAGGAAAACAAAGATGATAATTGAAGCCGTTATTTTCAGAGACTTTGAGTTATACCTCTTGAAAAAGAAGTCGGGCATTGTTGCAGTGTCGAGGTGCTGTGTCATAACTCTTGTTCTGCGTCCCAGCACGTTCCAAGCGAGCAGTGAACCGATAAAGGCATTGCCTAAACCTATCCACGTTGACGCAAGACCGAACCTCCAGCCGAATTGACCTGCATAACCTACAAATATTACTGCCGAAAAGTAAGACGTACCGAAAGCAAAGGCTGTGAGCCACGGACCTACCGACCTGTTGCCCAGCACAAAGCCGTTAACGTCTGTCGCCTGCTTGCGGCAGTAAATGCCTACGCCTATCATTATTGCAAAAAATACAACAAGAAACAGGACTTTGATAAACATATCCATTATATTTTTCTCCCCTCTGATTATATTTCTCAGTAAGAAATATTATATTAACAATGTGTGATATATTTTTAACACACATTGAAATAGATCAATTTATGAAAGGTATGAATATATATGGTAATAGATTTTCACACGCACATATACCCCGACAAGATAGCCGAGAAAACCATTGAGAAGCTGAAAGCGTCTGCCCCGGGTGTAAAGGTCTACACAAAAGGTACGCTTGATTCTCTCAGAGAGAGCATGAAAAAATCGGGAATAAGTAAATCGGTCATACTGCCCGTAGCCACTCGTCCGGGACAGTTTGACACTATTAACCGCTTTGCACAAGATATTAACAGCAAGTATGACGATCTTATCTCTTTCGGCGGTATTCATCCGCTTGACGAAAACCCCGAAGAAAAGCTTTTGCAGTTAAAGCAAAACGGTTTTAAGGGAATAAAGATACACCCTGATTACACACAGACCTTTATTGATGACGAGCATTACATAAACATTCTGATCTTATGCGGAAGGATAGGTTTAACAGTCGTTACACATGCAGGAGTTGACCCTGCGTTTGACGTTGTTCACTGTCCTCCCGAAAGGGCACGAAGGGTGCTTGAGCTTGTCAACGAAAAATCGGGAGTGACACAGCCGTTCATTGTTTTTGCTCATTTGGGCGGTATCTACTCAAAAGAAGAGGCGGCAAAGCACCTTTTAGGCTCAAACTGTTACATAGATATAAGCTGTTCTTTCTCATCTCTTGAAAGCTGGTGCGATACAGATGATGACGATGTTATAAGAGTTATAAAAACTCACGGAGCAGACAAGATACTTTTTGCTACCGACAGCCCGTGGAACGATCAATTCTCATACGTTCATCACTTCAAAGCCTTAGACGGAATAACCGAAGAAGAAAAGGAGCTTATACTGTACAAAAACGCACAAAAGATATTATCCTTACAGGGTGTGTAATATACAAAAATGCGTCACTAATATGATATTATAGTACTTTAAGGCGTTAAAGTCAAGAACTATATTACCCAAAAAGCATTAATCGACAAAAGCAACAAATTATCACACTTTAAATTGTGCAAGTGTTCATAAAAATAAACCTCACAGAGAATTATTCAATGTGCAGTGTGCAATGTGCAATGTGCAATTGTTGCATACAATACCATATAAACAGCATTAAACTTTAGTATAACAAAGTAAGAACTTTGACTGCGTGCTATACAGTTTTGTTTATATTATGTTTGACCGCAAATTTCCACTTTCCACTTTCCACTTTCCACATTTAATTAAACTGCGTGCTATACAGTTTTGGTTTTATTATGTTTGACCGCAAATTTCCACTTTCCACTTTCCACTTTTTATTAAACTGCGTGCAATAAGCTCACGGTTTCATTGTGTATAAGCGCATAATTGCGTGCCGCCGCTCAGCGGCTGCCCGCCGCAGGTACA
>JAFOMO010000265.1 GCA_017418905.1 Clostridia bacterium
CTGGAGCGTGCCTCCGGCGGCTAAGGGGTGCGGGTCTCCGGGGGAGACCTCTGCGCAGCAGAAGCACCGACCGAGCCGGCAGGCGAGACCGCTGCCCCTTAGAACCCCGCAAGCCTTTTGAAAAAGGCTTGACCGAAAACTTATTTGTTGGTTTTTGCACGGTCTGAATGCGCAATTATTGCTTGAAATACTTTTTGAACATCATTGACCTTTAGGAATCGTCAAGAAATAACTTGCACTTTCACGCTCACCTAATTTGCCCTGTTTGTCGTTACAATACCTTGAAATACGTCAGTATTCCTGCGGTATTGTGCCTAACACAGAACAAATTATTCTTCGCCTGAATTGCACTACTTATTTCTTGACAACTCCTTAGTATAACATAGTACGAATTATATTTGCGTGCTGTGAAGTCTCGCTTTTATTGTGTATAAGTGCGTTATCGCCTGCAGGCGCACGCCTGCTTACCATTGGATTATTATTGCTGCGCTTGAAAGTCCGCCGCCGAACGCTGTGAAGAGTATCTTATCTCCTCTTTTCAGCAAGCCCTTCTTGTTCATCTCGTCAAGTGCTATCGGAATGCTTGCGCCCGATACATTGCCGTATTTATCTATATTTACATACCACTTATCTCTGTCGATACCCGTTTTGGGCTGTGCGAAATCTATGATCCTCTTGTTTGCCTGATGAGGTATAACAACGTCTATATCGTCCTTTGTAAGACCTGTCTTTTCAAACAGCTCCGCTACGTCATGACTGATAGAGTTAACGGCAAATTTAAAGGTTGCCTGTCCGTTCATGAACAGATATGGGTGTTCGGGTTCGTTCTTATAGAAAGGTGAGCAGCCGTCTTTTGCAGGAATGTTTATTACATCATTTCCGCCCTTAGTATGGATAACCGAATTATAGTATCCGTCTTCTGTGGCTTCGAGTACAACCGCAGCCGCACCGTCACCGAATATTACGCAGGTGCTTCTGTCTGACCAGTCAAGCAGCTTGCTCATTCTGTCGGTACATACTACCAATACTTTTTTTGCTGTGCCTCTCTCTATGAAGCCCATAGCAGTCTCCAAAGCGAACAAAAAGCCTGCGCAGGCGGCGCTTACATCAAAAGCTATGCAGGACGCACCTATTCTGTTTTGTATCATACAAGCAGTTGACGGGCAGGCTGTATCACTCGAAATAGTTGCTGTAACTATCAGATCAAGCTCTTCTGCCTTAACGCCTGCATTCTCCAAAGCGTCACTTGCGGCATTTGCTCCCATATCGAGAGTTGTGTCAGTTACGCTGATATGTCTTTCTTTTATTCCTACTCTTTTTGTTATCCATTCGTCATTGGTATCTACTATTTTGGCGAGATCGTCGTTTGTAACAACATTTTCCGGTACATAACTGCCCGTTCCCAGTATCTTAAAATTCATTGCTCTTATCTCCTTAAAACGCAAAGTTTTCCTCACATTTATTAGTGCCCTTTTTTGAGAAAAAGTTACAGCGTTTGTGATTTATTTTTTTCAAAACACTATTTTTAGTATATACTATTTGCGTCAAATACGCAAGTATTATATAGAATTGTTTTTCCGAAAATTTTCTTTATTTTTTTCTATAATTTTTATTGATATTTTTTTAACAAACATTTATGATTGAAATACATACTCTTTGTTGCTATAATATATTTACCGAAAATTTTTGAAAGCCTGATGTGAAATGAAAAAACTAAAAATAATTCTTTGTACCGTTTTGTCGGCTGTAATAACTCTTTGTTCGACTGCGTGTGTGAACAATGATACATCACCCGAAAACGAGATAATAACCTTTATACTTCCTGCCGACCCTCTCACCCTCGACCCTCAGATAGCAGACGACTATTCGTCAAATATGCTTATTGCAAATATCTTTGAAGGCTTAGTGCGCAGGGGTACAGATAATACAATAGTACCGGGAATAGCTAAGTCGTGGGATATTACAAACGGAGGCTTAACATACACGTTCCATTTATACGAAAACACAAAATGGAGCAGCGGCGCACCCGTTACAGCCGAAGATTTCAGGTTCGGTCTGCTGCGTGCTCTGAACCCCGAAACAAGAGCAGAAGATGTATCGGACTTATTTGTTATCGAAAATGCCGCCGAATACTATAACGGTAAATGTACGCAGGACGACTGCGGTATTATCGTTATTGACGACAATACGCTTGAAATTCGTCTTGAATACGAGTCTAACGCTCTTCTGTCAACTCTTACAAAGCCTGTTTGTATGCCCTGCTGCGAGGAGTTTTTCAACACCACGGGCGGCAAATACGGAAAAGACAGCGAGCTTATAATCACCAACGGTCCGTTTCAGATAAGAGAGGCTTACGGTTGGGAGCACGACAAATACATATATATCAGACGTTCGGAGAACTATCAAGCGGCAAACGTGTCAATACCTATGGGCGTTAACTTTGATATAGTACAGCAGTCTGTGACAGACCCTGTTGACGCTGTTGTAAAAAAAGAGGCGGATATTAGCGAGATATACGGCTATCAGCTAAACAAAGCCAAAGAAAACGATCTGAGCGTAACTGCCACTGCCAATATGTTATGGGGTATCTGCTATAATACCGACATAGCCGCATTCAAGAATGCTAAGCTGAGAGTATCGCTTTTAGGCTCTCTCAGCAGAGGAGATCTTCTGAGCAATGCGCCCGATACATACGTCAAGGCTAATCTTCTTATAGGCGACAACGTAATGTTTGCAGGACAAAATTACAGAGAGTGCGTAGGCGACATTAAGCTCGAACAGGAAAACAAGGCTGATATAATGTTTGATAAAGCCGCCGAAGAGCTTGAAGAAAAGGGTATAGAGCTTAAAAGCTCTTATACTATCATCTGCCCCGATGATGACGCAACATCTGTAATGGTAACATCTATAATTGAGGAATTTAACAAAACCTCGTCTTGTTATTTCAACAAACAGCCCCTTCCGAGAACCGAGCTGATACAGAGAATTAACGATCGTGATTACGAAATAGCTATTGCGCCGCTTAATTCTTCCGCTGATTCTCCTATGGAATTTTTGTCACGCTTTACTTCGGATTCTGCTGATAATTACATTGGCTTAAATTACCCCACATACAACGAGTTTATACAAAATGCGCTGATGTATTCGGGTGAGAGATCAATCTCATTCTTAGGTCAAGCCGAAAGCTATTTAATAAATTATGGGTATCTATATCCTTTGTACTATGAAAAGAGGTACTTCGCCTGCAAGAGCAATTTAAGCGGAGCGATATTCAGCGACGACGGAGAGTCTATCGACTTTACCGGAGTGGTTAAAACAACGGAGGATAACACATGAAAATAATAGATATATCAAGAGAAATATTTACCTCGCCTTGCTATGCAGACGATCCTCAGCCGCATTACAGGTGGCACAAAAGTCTTTATGCGGGAGATGAATTTAATCTTTCCGTATTAAGTATGACGCCGCACGCAGGCACGCACATTGACGCACCTGTACACTTTATAAAACACGGAAAAAGCGTTGAAGAGTGTTCGCTTGAAAAGTGCTTCGGACCGTGTACCGTCATTACTATCAGCGGAGTATTGACAGGTGAAGATATGGATAGACTACTGCCCCACTGCGCAAAAAGACTTCTGATCCACGGCAGCGGCGACGCAGTTTTAGAGCTGAGTGCGGCAAGAGTAATTACCGAGAATAAACTTCTGCTTGTAGGTACGGACGGTTTGTCGATCGCATTTAACAAGCAGGAAGAAGCGGTACACCGTGAGTTATTGTCTAACGGCACTGTGATACTTGAAAACCTATGTCTTGACAATGTGCAGGACGGCAGATATATATTAAGCGCACTTCCTCTTAAAATGTCGGGAGTTGAAGCCTCACCCGTGAGAGCAGTCCTGATCGGTGAATAATTCGCAATGCAGACTGTGCAAAAACCAACAAATAAGTTTTCGGTCAAGCCTTTTTCAAAAGGCTTGCAGGGGTGTGGGGACAGCGTCCCCACAATCGCCGCAGGCGCACTCCAGCC
>JAFOMO010000266.1 GCA_017418905.1 Clostridia bacterium
ATCATTTTTCCGGTATGATCTGTGGTATATTCTCCCTGCGGCAAAAGCTGTGAGATAGGCACTATTTCATAACCCAGCTCTTGTATGCACTCTATTATCATAGGCAATGCCTGCGGAGTATTCTCGCCGCCGTTATGCATAAGAACTATTGAACCGCTTTTTATATTGCTTTTTATCCTTTCGCACATCTCTTCAGCAGACAAACCCTTCCAGTCGAGAGAGTCAACGTCCCACTGTACGCAGTACATACCCATATCATTCACCGTATCGACTACATCATTATTGTAATCGCCGTAAGGCGGACGAAAAAGCGTAGGTTTTTTGCCTGTGAGCTTTTCTATCTCACTGCTGCATTTCTCTATTTCCGATCGCATTTCAGAGGTATCCTTCTGAGTCATATAAGGGTGCGTGTCGGAATGATTGCCCACATCGTGACCCGCTTTAGCAATAGCCTTAACATCCTCGGGATATTTTCTCACCCAGTCGCCAACAAGAAAGAATGTAGACTTTACATTGTATTTATCAAGCGTATCAAGCAGACTTTGCGTTTGCTCATTGCCCCATGCCGCATCAAAGCTTATACTTACTTTTTTCTCCTGAGTATCAACACAGTAAATAGGTATTCGCCGCTCAGCGGCACTTACACTCACAGCATTGCCGCCCGAGGCTGCTTTGAATATGCCTGCACACATCAGAAGTGCCAGCACTGCGCCCATTACAGTAAGTCGTTTTCTTGTCAGAATAAAAACCTTCATAAACATCGCTCCGTTTTGTTTTTTTGAATTTTTTGGGTATTATAATATATGTTGACAGTCTTTTAAGTATTACGTATGACTATTGACTAACGCAATTTTTTGTAATATACTTTTATTATACAGACATTATAAATATGATCATGTGAATACTTTTATTCTTACTATAAGAGGGGGAGCATTATGAGTACGTTTTCAATTGTAACCGATACCGGCTGCGATATGCCCTCTGCGCTTGCAGAAAAACTAAAGGTCAGCGCAGTACCGCTTAAAGTGATCGTTGCCGGCAAAGAAACAGATTCATCACTTAAAAAGCTCGATATTGACAACAGCGGATTTTACGATATTATCCGAAAGGGTATTGACGTAAAAACTTCTTCTCCTTCGCTTGAAGATTTTTTGCGCTATTTCAAAAAGGAGCTTAACAAGGGAAAGGATATTCTGTATATCGGATTTTCCACAGGCTTGAGCGGCACATACAATGTAGGACGAATTGCGGCTGAAGAGCTGTCAGAAGAATATCCCGACAGAAAAATTTTGACAATAGACAGTCTTTGCGGTTCAATGGGTCAGGCACTGCTTTTGTATTACTGTGTACAAAAGCAGCGTGAGGGCGCAACTCTTGAAGAAACATATGTTTACGCAGAAAAATTGAAGCTTCATGTCTGCCACTGGTTTACCGTTGACGATCTGCACCACTTGAAGAAAGGCGGCAGAATATCTCCGACAGTAGCATTCGTAGGCTCTGTTATGAACATCAAGCCCGTATTGCAGGTAGATACACAAGGTAAGCTTGCGATCATGTATAAAGCAAGGGGTAAAAAAATTGCGATTGCAAAGCTTGTTGAACAAATGGGTGAACGCTTTAATCCCGATGAAAACGACATTATTTTTATAAATCACGCCGACTGTCCCGAGGACGCAGAACTGCTTGCTCGCTCAATAACCAAAAATTACGGTATAACGAATTTCGTTATTTCCGAGATAGGTCCTACCTTCGGCGCACACAGCGGACCCGGAGCTGTGGCTTTATTCTACATCGGCAACAGATAATATTACCATAACCGCTGTAAGCGGTGTTGTGTTGTATGAAAGGAAACATTTATGAAGCTTGAAGAAAAGACTATATCATCAGAAGTGATATACAAGGGTTCTATTGTAAAATTAAACTTAGACACAGCCGAGCTTCCGAACGGTAAAACTGCGTCAAGAGAGGTAGTAAATCACCCGGGCGGAGTTACCGTTGCGGCTCTTACCAAAGAAAACGAATTACTGTTTGTTCGTCAATACCGCTATCCTTTTCATGAGATAGTTTTGGAGCTGCCTGCCGGTAAAATGGAGAAAAACTCAACTCCGCTTGAAAATATCAAAAGAGAACTGCTTGAAGAAACCGGCGCAGTAGGTTATAACTTCATTTCTTTGGGCAAACAAATGGTATCTCCGGGCTTTTGTGATGAGGTAGTGCATATGTATATGTGCAGAATAGATCATTTTGAAGAGCAGCAGCCCGATGATGATGAATTTCTTGAACTAGTTCGCATACCGCTTGACAAAGCAGTAGAAATGGTTCTAAATAACATTATAGTTGACGGCAAAACTCAGACGGCAGTTTTAAAGGCTGCAATGCTGCTTAGATCGGGCGCAATATAAACGGGGTGATAATATGCCTATCGAACCTATAAGAACGATCGTGATTGACGATGAACACGCTTCGGCTGAGGCAACGATCGCTATACTTAAAAAATTTCCCGAGGTAAAGGTCATTGATTACATAGACAACAGCGCAGAGCTTATCTCACGCCTTCCGAACACAGACGCAGAGCTTCTGATACTCGACATTGAAATGCCTCACAACAACGGTATGAATGTCGCCTCGTTCGTAAAAAAGAAACACCCTCAGATAGAGATAATCTTTTGTACGGGACACGCATATTTTGCCGCAGACTGCTACGACTTTGAACCCGTGGATTTTGTTACAAAGCCAATTAATACCGCAAGAATACAGCGAGCCATCGAACGTGCGCAGAAAAAGCTGAGAAACACCATTAACAATATAAATATCGACAATGACAAGAAAAACGAAACGAAAAGCAAGAAGATCGGCATTAATGCCGAGGGCGGCTATCAGATAATGGACGTTGACAATATTCTGTATATCGAGAAGAAGGGCAGAAAGGTATATATAAACACAAAAGGCAAAAAGTCGCTTGTGTCGAAATACAATTTAACTCAGCTTGAAGAAATTCTTGCTCCGCATGATTTTTTCAGATGTCACCAATCGTTTATAGTTCCTATTAAGAAGATAAGATATGTGAAAAACAATCAGTTTGGCAAAACGTATTCAATAATATTAAAAGAAAGCTATGACGAAATACCCCTCAGCCGGGGCAAGCATGCCGAAATAAAAGAAAAACTTGAATTATACGGAATAAAATTTATATAGTTTTTTCCTTTTATTCGCCTTTTGTATCATACAGTGTGCAGAAAATGACGCTGTTTGAAATAAATTATTAAAACCTCTTGATTTTTCTCTCAATTAATGGTATTATATTATACGAATGAGATATAATTAAGGAGGTGCTTACAATGCCTAATATTAAATCAGCAAAAAAGCGTGTTAAGGTTATTGCTACAAAAACAGCACAGAACAAGGCTACAAAGTCTGCATTAAAGACAACTATCAAAAAGGCTAATGCTGCTATTGAGAACAACGATGCCAACAAGACAGAGGCAGTAAAGGTTGCTATCAAGAAGATCGACCAGGCTGCAGCTAAGGGTTTGCTTCACAAGAATAAGGCTGCAAGAAATAAGTCTGCTCTTGTTAAAAAGCTCAACGACGCTCAGTAATCTTTGTTTTTGTTTTGATGAAAACACACATTTGACCGCCCGATCTTTGGGCGGTTCTTTTTTTAGTGTAGAGCTTTG
>JAFOMO010000267.1 GCA_017418905.1 Clostridia bacterium
ATTTGTCGCTCGACCAATGTTATGAGCTGCTTAATTCAGTTGACGGGCAGTTCAAAGAGCGTGACTATTGTATTCTGATATTATTTCTCAACTGCGGTATGCGAGTATCGGAGCTGTGTTCGATAAACTATAACAGCATACATGACAATAAGCTGAATATTATAGGCAAGGGCAATAAAGAGAGAAAGGTTTATCTCAATAAAGCCTGCCTTGACGCAATAGAAGCATATATGAAGGTTCGCCCTGTTGACGGTATAAAAGACAGATACGCTCTGTTTATCAGTCAGAGGGGAAACAGACTGAGTGTCAAATCCGTTCAGGCTATGGTGAATAAGTATCTTGAAAAAATAGGGCTTGGCGGTCAGGGCTATTCCGTTCATAAGCTCAGGCATACAGCGGCTACATTGATGTATCAGTACGGCGGTGTTGACATAAGGATACTTAAAGAGATATTGGGACATGAAAATCTTGCCACAACGGAGATATATACACACTTATCAGATGTACAAATGGAGCAGGCAGTAAATTCAAATCCGCTTGCCAAAATAACCGAAAAAAAATGACCGAGTAACTCGGTCGTTTTTTTAGTTGAAAGTTGAAAGGGGATATTTTTAAAAAAGTGGAATTGTTCTATTGTGGAGTTTTGAGATCAATGTGCAATGTGCAATGTGCAGTGTGCAATGATTGTTGTGTTTACTTTATTGAACACATTAACCTTAGAATGAGAGTGTGGAGTTTTGAGAGTTAAGTTAAAAGTGGAGAGTGGAAAGTGGAATTGTAGTAAACAAAACTGTATGAAATAGTATTAACCATTACTATAACAAAGTCGGAAGTATATTCGCATGCAAATAGGTATTGGTTTTCTTATTGTATAAGTGCGAATTGCGCATTTATCTCAACTCTCAAAACTGAGAATCAATATCCTCTCACCGCCCGAGCAGAAGCGGCAACAGCAGCATTGGCAACAGGACCTGCCGAGCTGAAGCCGAAGCCGCCGTGTTCAATAACAACAGCAAAAGCAAGCGGGCAGCCTTCGTCTGTTACATAGCCTACTATCCAGCCGTCCTCTGCGCCGTCCGATACCTCGGCAGTACCGGTTTTTGCGGCAACGTGCAGATCACCGAACATAGAATCACCATAATGATCTGATACGGTATATCTCATCATATCGCCAAGCTTTGCGGCAGTCGAGCTTTTTATCATTCTTGCGCCGTTTCTGCCGTGAGTGCCTGCAAGTATATTTTTGAAATCAAAAAACGAGTTTACGCTTTCGAGTATATACGGCTCTGTGGGGGTACCGCCGTTAGCAATTGCAGAGGCTATCATTGCCATATGCAGAGGATTTGCCATATCTGTATATTGACCTACACCCGACCACGCAAGACCGGCAGTGTCTGCGTCTTTTACATTGTAGCGTGACATAGCAACATCATTTGCGTCAAGCTTGAAATTCTTGTTAAATCCCATTGCGTTTGCATACTCAGTCATTTTTTCGGGACCCAGCTCTACGGCAAGCTCTGCAAAATATATGTTGCAGGATACTGCCATAGCCTCTTTCATGTCGATCTCTCCGTGAGGTTCAACGCAGGTTACATATTCGCCGCCAATAATCTTACTGCCTTCGCAATAAAGCAGTCTGTTCTCTGAACCCTCTATCGTTTCAATAGCGGCAGCCGCCGTAACAAGCTTAAATGTTGAGCCCGGCGGATATGTCGAGCTTATAACATTGTCTATATATACACCGTCATATGTATGATCGCCCTCTGTTATTGTAACAGGGTCATAAGGGTCATAGCCCGGTGTGCTTACATCGCAGATGACCTCACCTGTTTTATAGTTGTACACAACGCAGGCACCCTTATAATCTCTTTCTGCCATTGCATTGTATGCCGCCGCACACGCCTCGGCGTCTAAGGTCGTGTTAAGATCGCTGCTGCTTCGAAACGAATCGGGCAAGCCTAAGCCTAAAATAAAATTGTAGCCTGTAAGACCTGTGCGGTAAACGCTTTGAAGCGCAGTCGATATATTAACGCTGTCGTCACCTACCGTGTGTAGCATTGCAAGACGTGTGCTGTAATCGTTGCTGTAATATCTCTCGCCGTCTTTGCTTGTGGCAAGAAGAACTCCGTTTCTGTCGTATATATCGCCAGCCTGAGCAAGACCTGTAACAGAAAGATGTGCATTCATCGGCTTCTGTGCCCACTCGGACGAATGTATTACAAGGTTTACAACAAAATATCCCAAGCCTATGAAAAATGCGATAGCTAAAAACCAGGTGAGTAAAGATCTGTTCAGAACCTTTTTCATTTTATCGTAAACCTCCTTACTCTTCAGATGAGCTGAATAAGCTTTCACGTCTGATAGCGTATGTTCTCTCGTCTGCCGCCTTGATAAATGCCATAAGTCCCCAGCACGAGATCATACTTGAACCGCCTGCGCTGATAAACGGAAATGTAACACCCGTAAGCGGCAAAATATCTGTTGCGCCGAAAATGTTCAGTGAAAGCTGAATTACAAGCAAGCCTGCCGCACAGCAGGCAGAGATAGAATAGAATGTACTTCTGCTGCGTGTTGTTATTGCTCTTGCGTAAAAAACAAGTGCGCCAATTGAAATTGCAAGTACAAGAGCAACGATAATTCCAAGCTCCTCGCAAAGAATACCTATTACAATATCACTTTCTGAAGCAAAAAGATTTTTGCAGAAGCCGTTGCCCAAGCCTACACCAAAAAGACCGCCGCTTGCGCAGTAAATAAGTGTTCTCGCCTGCTGAAAGCCCGTGTCCCAGACGTAAGGCTCTTCAAAAACATGACCCCATGCGCTGAATCTGTCCATAATATAGGGCTTGAATCGCAGTACGATAACAGAGGCGAACACAGCCGCACCTACTGCCACAAACAGTGTTTTAAAGTCGCCTGAACGCATAAATGATATAAGCAGATATGTTATAAAGAATATAAGAGCCGTTCCGAAGTCACCCATAAGCGCAAGCGCACCAACGCACAATGCCGAAAAGATAAGAAATCCGAAAAGGTTTTTCTTTGTTTGCAGTTGGTCGAGACCTGCCGAACCTACAAATATAAATCCGACCTTAACGACCTCTGAGGGCTGAACGGATATACCGCCTATCGAGATCCAGTTTGCCGCACCGTACTGAGTACGTCCGAAAATAAGGTTTATTGCAAGCAGTCCGAGTGAGGCTATATAAATATACTTTGACCACTTGCCGACACGATCGGGGTCTTCCATAAATTTGATGAGAAACTCAAACAGAATAATTCCCACAGTCGCAGAGATAAGCTGAACAATAGCCTGCTTTTCACTTTGGTGAACAGAGATCAGAACACCCATTCCCGTTAAGAAAAATGCAAGACTTTCGATCTCAAAGTTTACCCGCTTGAATATAAGAGTTGTCAATATGTATGTTGCCCACATCAGACCTATTGTAATAAGTCCGTAGGTAAAGGGCATAAGATCAATTATACCCGTATGCAGTGCCTTAGAAGTAAGGCTTGCGTCACAGCATACCAATACAAAGAAAAACGATATAAGAGTAAGCAGCTTTTTGGGGCTGATACTTTTTTTGCCGCTGTTTCTGAAAAACCACGAGCGGCGGGACGCTCCCTCAAATTCTTCCGCACGCTTTACCGACAAAACCGTTGAGCCTATGCGTATTTCATCATTAAGATAAATGTTTGTTCGCTCGCTTATCTTTTCGTTATTTACAAAAACACCTGCTTTTGAATCGTTGTCAGAAATGCTCCAGCCGTTATCACGCCTCAGCAAAACAGCGTGTTCTCTCGAAACGGTATTGTCGGGCAGACAAATATCACAGCTTCTGTTTCTGCCTATCGAATTTTCCCAATACAGTACGGGAACAGCCTTTTGTTCGTTTTCGTCAAAGAGCATTATCAAAGGACGCTCTTCTCGCCTGTTATGCCGAAGCGACGAATATATTTTGTATAAGATCAAAACCGAAAATACAGGAACGGCTACCCGAAATATTACGGCGAAAAGGTCAAATACAAATCCCAGAAATCCGTCCAATACAAATACCTCCGTTAATTCCGAATATAATTATACAGATACAATTATATCAAAAAAAAGATTAAAATGCTATTACGATTTTGATAATCATTTGTAAAATTTGTAAATAAATTTCATACGTTTTCTCTAATCTTGTTTTTCCACATACTGTTATATAGTAAACGACATATATTATGACCTGATGAATAATTCATACTGTTAAAAAAGCAATTTCATTTAGACTATATTGTTGTCAAGCTTTATTGCTCCGCCTTGGGCGGCGGGCAAACGCCCGTAGGCTTTTATGCGGTTATACATATAGAAAGCAATAGTTCTTTGCTCGCAAGCTAAATTGTATCGGTTATTATGTGTACAAACGCAATTTTGTCAGCGGCGACTCGCCGCCAAGCCTTTTGAAAAAGGCTTGAGCGAAAACTTTATTATGTTTTTGCTCAGTCTGAATACCGAATATATCAATATCCGCTATAAGTCAATCAGGATTTTTCAATGACATCTGATATAATATTGCGTGTTCGGCATATACTTAAATAAAAACTTTTTTATTGGAGTGACGGTTATGACGCAGTATATTGATAAAAACGAAAAAACAGCAGAGCTTGTAAAGATCACCCGTGCCTCGGTGCTTGGTGCGGCGGCAGGACTGGCGGTCTGTACGGTGCTTCTCTGTTTATGCTCTTTTCTGATGGTAAAGGCAGGTTCGCTGCCCGTTGGTTTTTTGCCTGTGATAAGTGCGGTGATAAGCGGTATAGGCGGATTTGCGGCAGGCTATTTTTCTGTTTCTATGTATAAGAAGCGTGGTATGCTTTTAGGTCTTTTGACAGGCGGTATAATGTTTATTGCAGTATTCTTGACGGGACTTGCAAATTCAGATACAGGCGATATTGCGACTGTGCTTATAAAATGCGGTATTTTTACCGTAACGGGCAGTATAGGCGGTGTAGTGAGAGTTAACAAGAGAATCAAGACAACAAGAAAGATTTCGTAATATTTTTTCCGTGATTTTTCCGGAATGTCGGTATATAATGAAAATACAAGAAAGGAATGAGCTATATGCGTGAAATAAAAGGAAAATACGGTTCATCAATTATATATACCGATATAGTAGAGGATACAGCACTCGATCAGCTACATGCATTGTGCGATCAGCCGTTTACCGAAAACTGCAAGATACGCATTATGCCGGATTGTCACGCAGGCACAGGCTGTGTGATAGGCTTTACCGCAGATCTTGGTGACAAGGTGATACCAAATATCGTAGGCGTTGACATAGGCTGCGGTATGCTTACAGTTGAATTGGGCAAATGCGATATAGATTTTGAACGGTTTGACAATATACTCAGAAAAACAGTGCCCTGCGGCACAAATGTACACGAGGGCAGAATAGTGCGTTTTCCCGAATTGCAGCAGCTTGAATGTTACCGTTATCTCAAAGATACAAAACGAATAGAGAGAAGTCTGGGTACTCTCGGCGGCGGCAACCATTTTATTGAGCTTGACCGTGACGACAGCGGAAATGTATATCTTGTTATCCATACGGGCAGCAGAAATCTCGGAGTACAGGTCGCAAATCATTTTCAGCATTTGGCGTATGAGCTTTCTCTCGGTAAAGACGAACTTTTCCAAAAGCAAAAGCGTCTTATCGAAGATTATAAAGCTATGGGCAAGCGTAAGGAGATACAGCAGGCTATAAAAGAGCTTCAGAAGAACTTCAAGCCGAAGATGTCCGATATTCCGAAAGAGCTTTGTTACCTAACGGGCGAATACAGAGAGATGTATCTGAGTGATATAGAGATATGCCGGGAGTTTGCGACTCTCAACAGAAAAACTATCGCCGAAAGTCTGGTAAACGGTTATTTCGGTAAAGAGCTTGAAAGCTTTGAGCATTTTGAAACCATACACAATTATATTGATATGGAGTACAACATAATAAGAAAAGGCGCAGTTTCCGCAAAGAAAGGCGAACGCCTGCTAATACCTATCAATATGAAAGACGGAAGTCTTATCTGCACAGGCAAAGGAAATGCAGACTGGAACTATTCCGCACCGCACGGCGCAGGCAGACTATACAGCAGAAAAACGGCAAAAGAACTGTTTTCGGTTAAAGATTTCCGCAAGGCTATGCAGGGCATTTATACAACAACTGTCAATGAATACACGCTTGACGAAAGCCCCTTTGCATATAAGAGTATGAACGATATTGTTGAAAACATCACTCCCACAGCAGATATTACCTCTGTGATAAAGCCGATATACAACTTTAAAGCAGATAAATGATGTGATATTACAAATAATCAAATGAATAAAGTATATATCCGTCTGCGCCCGAATCGAGAGCGTATTGTTCTTGTTTCGTAATAATACTCATACCGTCAAGCCACTCTCCGTTGTCGGTGTCTGTGCCTGCTTTGTATAATGCAAGACCTGCATACAGCTTTATATTATTGTTTTGTATTATGCCTTGCCACGAGTTGAAGGTTTCTTCAAAAGGCATTACGGGATTATCAAAGCTGTAATATATCTGCGGTGCAATGTAGACAATATATCCGTATTTACTGCACCATTCGTAAATATCGGCACCCATTTCAATATCATTTTCCATATTGCCCTGGGGAGAAATACCGAACTGTATTTCATCATCGGCATATTTGACAACGGCATATATGCCCGAAATGAGCATATTCACATTAGTACACCGCCACTGAGAAAGCGTCATGGGCGGTGTTCTTTCGTTTAGTTTTTCCAGATACTCTTCATATTCGGGTAAGTCGTATTCTTCAGAGGTAAAGCTGTAAAAGTAGTCGTCAAGATGAATACCGTCAACATCATATCTATTGACAATCTCACGCACACCGTCTATAATCAAAGAACGAACCTCAGCCCTTGCAGGATTGAGATAAAGTCCGCCTTCATATTCAATTATATTTCTTCTTTTGTCGGTATCATCAAGCCAGTCATAACAGGGGCTTTGTTCGCTTAAATGAGCATTTTCGTCTGTAAGCACTCTGTACGGGTTTATCCACGCATGAAATTCAAGTCCTGCATTGTGTGTCTGCGTTACCATATATTCAAGAGGATCGTAATCGGGCGGTGTTTCACTGCCTGTGAATATATCGGAAAAGGGAAAAATATCGGACGGATAAACAGCGTCACAGTGAGAGCGGACGTGAACAAAAAGTGCGTTTATTCCGTTTTCCTGAGATTTCTCAATAATGCGGTCAAAGTGGTTTTCAAAATCTTCTTTTGTCATGGCGCCGTTTCCGTTTGACAGTGAAAAATACGGTATCCAGACACCTTTAAGCTTTCCCGTATGAAAAATGTGTTTATGTTCTTTTTTGTCGGTATTATTAATATTATTTGTATGAGAAGAGGTTTCTTTCGGGGTATTGTCAGTTTTGTTATCACTGCTGTGAATACAGCACATCATGATAACGGTAAGGAAAACCAAAGCCGACACAATTATTAATAAAAGTCTTTTTATGTAACTGTACATTGTCATCTTCCTTTCTGATAAGAATAATTATAATACCTATCAAGTGTCAAATGAGGTAAAATATGGGTACGAGGTTAAAATTTATTGTTCCCGAAAGCTGTAACGGAAAACTGCTGAGGGATTTTCTCAGAACCGAGTGCGAGGTAACAAGCACGCTGTTAAAATCGTTGAAGCAAGCCGATAACGGTATTATGCTGAATAATGAGCGTGTGACGGTCATTGTGAGAATACACACAGGCGATAATATAGAGTTAAATCTTCACGAGGATACACCCGACATAAAGCCTGTGGAGCTTCCGTTTAAGATACTGTATGAAGACGAACATCTGCTTGTCGCAGAAAAACCGCCGTTTATGGCAGTACACCCGGTACACGGACACATTGACGATACTCTTGCAAATGCCTGTGCGTACCACGCAGAGCAAATGGGGGAAAAGTGGGTCTTTCGTGCGGTAAACCGCCTTGACAGAGATACATCGGGAGCAGTTCTTATAGCAAAGAACGCATACTCTGCGCCTATTCTCACACAAAGCGCAAAGAAAAAATATATAGCCGTATGCGAGGGTATAATTGAAGAAAGCGGTACGGTTGATAAACCGATAAGACTTAAAGAGGGTCACACGATAGAACGTGAAACGGGCGAGGGCGGAGTATATGCCGTAACGCATTATAAGCCGATAGAGATCTCAAACGGTCATACTCTTGCAGAGTTTGAGCTTGAAACGGGACGTACTCACCAGATAAGAGTACATATGGCAAGCATAGGACATCCGCTTGCAGGCGACGATATGTACGGCGGAAGCTTAAAGTATATTTCACGGCAGGCACTTCATTGTGCACAGATAAGCTTTAAACATCCTGTTACAAAAGAAGCAATGATAATACAGTCCGATCTGCCGACTGAATTTTACTCGATTTTAGCGAGAAATGAGAAGTAATAAAATTTTTTTTTGTATTGTACATTTTCATAAAATATGGTATAATACATAGTTGTACAGTTGGGGGATAGTCGGCAAAGGAGAAAAACATGGTCGTTCTGGGAATAGACCCCGGTTATGCTATTGTAGGCTACGGGGGAATTGAATACTATAACTATAAATATCACACTCTCGGCTTCGGTGCGATAGAAACTACACCCGAACAGAGCTTTGATCTCAGACTTGAGATCATCTACCGTGAAATGTGCGATATTCTCGATAAATGCAAGCCCGATGTAATGGCAATAGAAAAGCTGTATTTTCAGAACAATCAAAAAACTGCAATTGATGTTGCGCAGGCAAGGGGAGTAATACTTCTTTCTGCAAGGCTGAAAGGTATCCCCATTTTTGAATATACTCCGCTTGAAGTTAAAACAGCCGTTACAGGCTACGGAAGAGCGAAAAAAGAACAGGTAATGGAAATGACAAAACGACTGCTTGATCTGCCGAAAATGCCAAAGCTTGACGATACGGCAGACGCACTTGCAATTGCGATCTGTCATACGCAGTCAAATGCAACTCCGCTTAAAAACTTTCTGAAAAACGGAAAAGCTTGAAAGGATCAATAAATAATTATGATATACTCTTTATCGGGAACATATACTTACGCAGCACCCGGATTTGTCGTTGTCGAATGCGGCGGCGTAGGGTACAAATGCACCACTTCACTGAATACGATACGAGAACTGCCCGAAACAGGCTCGCAGATAAAATTATATACACATATGGCAGTGCGTGAAGACGCAGTTGAGCTTTTCGGCTTTTCAACGACGCAGGAGCTTGAATGCTTTAAAATGCTTATAAGCGTCAGCGGAGTAGGCTCAAAGGTCGGAACCGCTATCCTGTCGGATTTCACACCCGAACAGGTCGCTGTATTCATAGCTTCATCAGACGTAAAATCGCTTACAAAAGCCTCGGGTGTAGGCAGTAAGCTTGCGCAGAGAATTATTCTTGAATTAAAGGATAAAATGAAAAAAGCCGGTATTCCGGAGGTCACTAAGGGTAAAAAGGGCAGTGCTGTTTTAAGCGTTGTTTCAAGCAATATAAATAATGCGGCTGAGGCTTTGGGCGTGTTGGGGTATACAAATGATGATGTAATGCCAATTCTTTCGCAATTCGATTCACAGCTTTCTGTTGAAGAGCTTATACATAAAACATTGCTGGAGCTTGGCAAAAGATAAGGAGGGAATGAAGTGCAGGAAATGGATTTTGAAGACAGAATTGTTTCTGCCGCCGAAATTCCCGAGGATATGTCGGGCGGAGATAATCCGCTTCGCCCGAAAACTCTTGACGAGTATATAGGTCAGGAGAAGGTCAAGGAAAATCTGAAAATATTTATAGAAGCCGCAAAGAAACGAGGAGAAATTCTCGATCATGTTTTGCTTTACGGTCCTCCGGGACTTGGAAAAACAACACTTTCGGCAATAATCGCAAACGAAATGAATGTGAATCTGCGTATAACCTCCGGTCCGGCAATTGAAAAGCCGGGTGACCTTGCGGCACTGCTTACAAATCTCAGCTCGGGTGACGTACTTTTCATTGACGAGATACACCGCATTTCAAGAGCCGTTGAAGAGGTATTATACCCCTCGATGGAGGATTTCGCAATTGACATAATAACAGGCAAGGGACAAATGGCAGCGTCTTATCACCTGCCTTTGCCTAAGTTTACTCTTGTAGGCGCAACTACAAGAGCAGGTCAGCTTACAGCCCCCCTAAGAGATCGTTTCGGCGTGGTATTAAGACTTGAGCTGTATTCACCCGAAGAGCTTTCAGAGATAGTCATTCGCAGTGCAGGTATCCTGAATATACCGATAGACGGTGATGGCGCATTGGAAATAGCCTCACGTTCAAGAGGAACTCCCCGAATTGCTAACCGCTTACTGAAAAGAGTGCGTGATTTTGCTCAGGTCATGGGCAACGGAAAAATAACCTGCAATATCGCAAGAATTGCTCTTGATAAGCTTGAGATCGACGAGCTTGGACTTGACGCAAACGACAGGCGAATGCTTGAAGCTATAATTAAATATTATAACGGCGGTCCTGTCGGACTTGAAACATTAGCGGCGGCAATAGGAGAAGAAGCCGTTACAATTGAAGATGTTTACGAGCCTTATTTAATGCAGATAGGCTTTTTAAGCCGCACACCGAGAGGAAGATGTGTTACCTTTGCAGCGTGCGAGCATTTAGATATGACTCCCCCGAATGGTGTAATGACCGGAAGTCCTACTTTGTTTGACAAATTTTAATGTGTGTGAGGAGATAGCATATATGGGTAAATTATTTGGTACAGACGGCGCAAGAGGTGTTGCAAACTCAGAGCTTACATGCGAGCTTGCAATGAATATAGGTCGTGCAGCCGCTATGGTGCTTTTAGAGAACAATAATAAAGATACAAAACCGTGTGTTCTTATAGGTATGGACACAAGACGTTCATCGGATATGCTTGAGGGTGCGCTTACCGCAGGACTTTGCTCAGTCGGAGCAAATGTAATACAGTTGGGTGTTGTTCCTACTCCCGCAGTTGCATATCTTGTAAGAAAGCTTAACGCAGACGCAGGCATTATGATCTCTGCGTCACATAATCCTCATGAGTTTAACGGTATAAAGATATTCAACGGCGAAGGCTATAAGCTGCCCGACGCTCTCGAAGAAGAGATCGAGGCTATTGTGTGTGACAATGCAAAGCCGTACCCCGTTCCCACAGGCGACGGTCTTGGCTGTGTTTCAAAGCTTCCCTCTGCGCTTGATGACTACATAGACCATGTTGCAAGCAGCATTGAAGGCGATCTTTCAGGCTTGAAGATCGCAATAGACTGTTCAAACGGTTCAGCAAGCGCAACAGCCGAAAAGCTGTTTACAAAGTTAGGCGCAGATCATACCATTATCAATGCAGAGCCAAACGGTATCAATATAAATGAAAAATGCGGCTCTACTCATATAGAAGGTCTTGCCTCTTTTGTAAAGGAGAACGGCTTTAACTGTGGTGTTGCCTTTGATGGCGACGCAGACAGGTGTCTTGCAATTGATGAAAACGGAGAGCTTATAGACGGTGATTTCATTATAGCAGTATGCGCAAAAGACTTGAACGAGCGAGGAAAGCTTTCAAACAATGCTGTTGTGGGAACAGTTATGACGAATATGGGCTTTAACAAGTTCTGTGATGAAAACGGCTTGAATTTTGAGGCAACTGCAGTAGGCGACAGATATGTACTCGAAAATATGCTGAAAAACAACTATAAGCTCGGCGGTGAGCAGTCGGGTCATGTAATATTCTTAGACCACGGCACAACCGGCGACGGTCAGCTTACGGGAGTACAGCTTCTGAGTATAGTTAAAAGAAGCGGAAAGACATTATCTCAGCTTGCAGGTATTATGAAGCGTTTTCCGCAGGTGCTTATAAATGTCAAGGTTGCAAGAGAACAAAAGGATAACTACAAAACAGACGAGGAAATATGCAATGTCATTGCCGAAACAGAAAACTCTCTGAACGGCAGAGGCAGAGTTCTTGTCAGAGCATCGGGCACAGAGCCTCTTATAAGAGTAATGCTTGAAGGCGAGAATATAGACGAGATCACAGCGTATGCACAAAGCATTGCAGACACAATAAAAACTCGTCTGAGCTGATTTCGGAGTAATGATATGAGAGAAGCTAAGTGGCAGGAATACGAGCTTATAGATACATCGGACGGAGAACGTCTTGAACGCTGGGGCGATAAGATACTCATTCGCCCCGATCCGCAGATAATATGGAGAACGGAAAAAACTGAACCCCTGTGGAATAAAGCCCACGCACGCTATCACAGATCGAAAACAGGCGGCGGCAATTGGGAGTTATACAAAAAGCTCCCCGATGTCTGGCACGTTGCGTATAAAAATATTGTGTTCGGCGTAAAGCCTATGGGCTTTAAGCATACGGGAATTTTTCCCGAACAGGCGGCAAACTGGGAGTTTGTCGCAGATAAGATAAAAAAAGCAGACAGACAGCTCAATGTATTGAACCTCTTTGCATACACGGGCGGCGCAACGCTTGCCTGCCTTAATGCAGGCGCAAAGGTATGTCATGTTGACGCATCAAAAGGTATGGTACAATGGGCAAAGGAAAACGCTGCTTTGTCGAGCCTTGCCGACAGATCAGTTCGCTGGATAGTTGACGACTGTGTAAAATTCGTTCAGCGTGAAATACGCAGGGGCAATAAATACGACGGTATAATAATGGACCCTCCGTCATATGGCAGAGGCCCCAACGGAGAAGTGTGGAAGCTTGAAGAACAGCTTTTTCCTCTTATAGAATTGTGTTCGCAGGTATTGAGCGATAACGCAGAGTTCTTTATACTCAATTCATACACAACGGGACTTTCCTCGGGAGTTATGCAGTATGTATTAGGCGTTACACTGCAAAAGCGTTTCGGCGGAAAGGTATCAGCAGATGAAATAGGCTTGCGCACAACAAAAACAGGTCTTGTATTGCCCTGCGGTTCTACCGCAATATGGAGCAAGTAAAAAGGAGAAATTTATATGGGAAGTGCAGAGAGAGTAACAGAATACTTGTCACCATCAAAAGCCGTAATAATAGTGGGCGGTGTTTTTGTCGGTATTTCTCCTATCGTATATCTGATAGCCTCGCTTATAGCAAGCGATAAGCTGTTACCGATAGTCAGCGGCTGTTGTACCGCATTTGTTGGCTTGATAATGGTTTGTATGACAATATCGGCTTTTGTGGGTGCAAGAAGCAATGTAAAGAAATACGTTTCTCAATACGGTGAAAATGCTTTGTGTGATGATTTCAGCAACGCACGTTATTTTGTAAGAGATACTCTTAAATGCGGAGAAAGATTTGTATATTCTAAGGGCAGGGGTGTTTTGCTTGCGTATGATGATATAATAGAAATAATTCGTACAAAGAATCACCACAATACTGTTGAAACAGGTATGAACATATATGCAAAGCTTAAAAACGGTAAAAGAGTGCTTATCTGTTCTGTATTTAATGCAGATGATCTTGAAAGAGAGCTTAACAAAGCCGTTGAATATATGATGCAGCATATGCCCGGCGTTACTGTAAGCAGCGGTATAATATAGCAAAAGCGAAAAGTTTTAAAGAAGTTGATGAAATGCAGTTTATTAATGTAGAAAATGTTGTTTTCAGGTATGACACAGACAGCGACAAAGAAAGCGCAAAGCCTGTATTAAAGGAGCTTTCTCTGAGTGTGGATAAAGGTGAATTTGTTGCTTTGCTTGGTCATAACGGTTCGGGAAAATCCACGCTTGCAAAAATGTTCAACGGTATCCTGCTGCCCGAAAGCGGAGATGTTATCGTGTGCGGTATGAATACAAAAGATGATGAAAAGCTGCTCGATATTCGCAGAAGAGTAGGTCTTGTTCTTCAGAACCCCGATAACCAGCTTGTTGCAAGTATCGTTGAAGAAGATGTGGCATTTGGTCCCGAGAATTTAGGTCTTGACCCTAAAGAGATACGGCGGAGAGTTGACGAAGCCCTCAAAGCCGTTGATATGTACGAATACAGAACGCACGCACCATATAAGCTTTCGGGCGGTCAGAAGCAGAGAATAGCAATTGCGGGAATAATCGCAATGCAGCCCGATTGTATCGTACTCGACGAGCCTACCGCAATGCTTGACCCTCGGGGCAGACAAGAGGTAATGGATACCATAGTAAAGCTTAACAAAGAGCAGAATATAACAGTTATTCTCATTACTCATTATATGGACGAGGCGTCCCTTGCCGACAGGCTTATTGTTCTTGACAGCGGAAAAATACTTACACAGGGCACACCGAAAGAGGTGTTTTCAAAGGTAGAAATGCTGAGAAAGCATTCACTTGATGTTCCGCAGTCAACAGAGCTTGCTTACAGATTAAAAGCAAGAGGCTTGAATATTGACGATACTCTGCCGCTTAATGTGTCGGAATGTGTGGAGGCTATAATCAAAGGGCTGTAATGCTCTTAAAGAAAAGGAATTGTAAAACAAATGTCTTTGCTTGAAGTAAAAAATGTGTCGTTTACATACGGCGCAGGAACGGCTTTCGCAAAAAAAGCCGTAGACGGTGTTTCACTTAATATTGAAAAGGGCGATTTCATAGGTATAATAGGTCATACGGGTTCGGGAAAATCTACCCTGATACAGACTTTGAACGGACTTATCAAACCCGATGAGGGCGAAATAATTCTTGATGGAAAGAATATCTGGAGCGAGCCGAAGAAGATAAGAAAGGTTCGTTTCAAGGTTGGAATGGTGTTTCAATATCCCGAATACCAGTTGTTTGAAGAAACAGCCGAAAAGGATATAGCATACGGACCCAAAAATATGGGACTGTCTGATGATGAAATATCCGAAAGAGTTAAAAGTGCGGCGAAGTTTGTAGGCTTAAAGCCTGAGCTTTTGAAAAAGTCTCCGTTTGAGTTGTCCGGCGGCGAAAAACGCAGAGTTGCAATTGCAGGTGTGATTGCAATGGAGCCGGATATACTTATATTAGACGAGCCGTGTGCAGGTCTTGACCCCAACGGGCGAGATGTTTTGCTTGCGCAGATAAAGGCTTATCACAGACAGAAGGAAAATACTGTATTGCTTGTGTCGCACAGTATGGAAGATATTTCTCGCATTGCAGACAAGATACTTGTTATGAATAAGAGTAAGGTCTTTGCCTTTGACAGTACAAGGAGTGTATTTGAAAAGGGCGAGGAGCTTGAAAAGATCGGTCTGCAAATTCCGCAGGTAACTAAAATTTTACTGGAATTAAAGCGCAGGGGCTATCCCGTTTCGACAGATATATATTCAGTCGAAAAAGCCGCCGAAGAAATAATGAAATTAAAGCCGAAACGGTCACAGCTTTTGAAGGAAGGGTGATACAATGCTTAAAGAAATAACATTGGGGCAGTATTTTCCCGGAAATTCCGTTCTGCATAAAATGGATCCCCGAATGAAAATAATAATGCTTACGGCTTTTATTGTGTTTATATTCTGTACAAAAAACTTTTATTCCCTTGCTTTGATGTTTTTAGCCGTAATATGTGTTATAATGTTTTCGGGAGTATCAATGCGGCTTTATCTTAAAAGCTTAAAAGCTATTATTTATATTGTACTCTTTACAAGCATATTAAACTTGTTTTACGGCACAGGCAAGCCGATATGGTCATTTTGGCGGCTGTCTGTCACACAAGAGGGTATCAATACCGCAATATTTGTTTCTGCTCGAATAATAGCTATGGTGCTTGTAAGCTCTTCTCTTACTTATACCACAACGCCTACCGATCTTACAGACGGAATAGAAAGACTTCTTAAACCGCTGAGTGTATTTAAAATACAGGTGCACGAAATTGCAATGATGATGACTATTGCATTGAGATTTATTCCGACTTTGCTTGAAGAAACAGATAAAATAATGAGTGCTCAGAAGGCAAGAGGTGCAGATTTTGAGAGCGGAAACTTTTTTAGCAGAATAAAAGCACTTATACCGATACTTATACCGCTGTTTGTTTCTGCGTTCAGGCGGGCATATGAGCTTGCAATGGCAATGGAGAGCCGCTGTTATCACGGCGGTGACGGCAGAACACGCATGAAGGTGTTAAAATATTCAAAATATGATCTTGCGGCTGTTCTTGTTTCTTGTGCGGTATTTATAGGAGTTATAGTATGCAACATTTATTTTCCCAAGACACTGCGTATAGGAATGTAAAGATAACAATAATGTATGACGGCAGTCATTATCACGGCTGGCAGATACAGCAAAACGCTTTGACGGTTCAAGAGGTATTTCAGAATGCCCTTGCAAACATCATAGGTGATGATTATGATGTAAAGGGGTGCAGCCGAACAGACACGGGCGTTCATGCCAATATGTACTGTATAGGTTTAAGAACAAACCACAGAATACCGCCCGAAAGGCTTAAGGCTGCATTAAACAGACATTTGCCTAATTCCATTGCGGTGACAGGATGTGAGGAAGCAGAGCAGGATTTTCACCCGCGGTATGATTGTAAAAGAAAACAGTATATATATAAGATATGGAACAATGAAGTGAGAAATCCTTTTTTAGATGGATATGCACTCCATTACAGATATAATAATTTAGACATACAAAAGCTGAATAAAGCCTGTTCGTATTATATCGGAACACATGATTTTACATCGTTTTGTACACCCGATAAAAGACGAGAGGGGGATATGTGCCGCACCGTATATGAAGCAAAAGTACACCGTGACGGAGATTTTGTAGTATATACAGTCGAGGCAAACGGCTTTTTGTATAATATGGTTCGTATTATGACGGGAACACTGCTCAGAGTGGCAGAGGATAAAATACAGCCTGATGATATTCCGACAATTATTGAGAAGAAAAACAGAAAATTTGCAGGACCCACAGCACCTGCCTGCGGACTGTATCTGAATAAAGTAGTGTATTAACAACAACAGACAAGGAGGTTGGCAATGGCTTATTCAGATGATTATGATGAGTATGATGATTATGATGAACGAGACGACGAGACCGAAGAAAAAGTCGATATAAGAAGCTATGCTGCCAAGCTTTTATTGGTTCTGGTCTTTTGTGCGATATGTTGTCTTGTAGTTGCAGTAGCAACAAACTGGGATAAGCTGTCTCCCGAGGGAATAGAAGAGACAGTTCGCTTTTCGGGTATGGCAAAAGAAGCTTTTTCACAGGATATATCGGGTACGTCTGTTCTCGAAAAGAATATAATCAATACAGACGGCGGAGTATTATATATAAGTGATACGTCTGTTGTAAAGCTTGACTATAACGGTGAACAGATCTTTTCTTCACAGCACAGCTATACAAACCCATTTGTTAAAGGAAACGGAGCTTACAGCATTGCTTACAGTGTAGGCTCCGGCAGCTATAAGATATTCGGCACAAGCTCGGAGCTGCACAGCGGAGAACAAGGAAACAGTATTACCGACTGCGATATTACGTCCGAAGGACTGTATTGTATTATTTCCGATAAGACGGGCTATTTGTCTGCATTATATGTATACGACAAGGATAATAATTTTGTATATTCATACTCGTTTAATGCGCTGTATGCTATGTCGGTATCGCTTAATTCAGAGGGAACTATGGCTGCCGTAGGCGGAGTAAATTCGGTTGACGGAAGAATGGTATCAAAGGTATTTTTGCTCGACTTTACAAAAAAAGAACCCGTCTATACTTTTGAATATACCGATCAGATCATTTACGAGGTCAAATTTATTGAAAATGACCGCTTTGTAGTTGTAACAGACAAAATGGCGTCTGTTGCAGAATGTTCAAACGGCAGAGAACACCCGTATCTTTACAACTCAAAGGTACTCACCGCATACGACATATCATACGGAAATGCTATTGTCTTGTCGCTTGCTGATTTTGATGATGGAAGAGAGTGTTCTGTTGTTACATTAAATCCGGGCGGCAGCGAGGCAGGAGTTTTTTCAACGGGGCTGAAGATATATTCGGTATCTTGCCGAAAGGATAAAATAGCTGTTTTGTCTGAGGATAAGCTTTATTTGTATAATTATTACGGCGATTGTTTTAATAGCTGGGAGATAGGCTCAGATGCAAAAAGTGTACTTCTTCCGCAGGAGAAAACAGCCTATATTCTTGGTGTATCCGAGATCAGAAAACATATTCTTGACAGTTGACGATTAAACATATTAATTCAGAAAGGACTGAGAAGTATGAGCTTTATGCTTGATCTTTTGTGCGTTGGCGCAATTGCGGTTTTTGTTGTGTTTGGATTTAAAAAAGGAATAATAACATCAATTATATCCTTAGTCGGCACAGTCGTTGCAACGGTAATATCTATGGTGCTTTCAAGCCCGATCGCAACAGCAATTTACAACGGCGGTATGAAAGCAGCACTCATTCAAAAGATGGAAGAAAATCTAAAGCTTAGCAGGGAGTTATCTTCGGGCGATCCCTCAGCTGATATTTTAAAATCATTGCCGGGATTTGTTGCAAAATCTATGCCGAGCTTTAAAGTAAGTACGCCCGGATTTGCAGGTGCTTTGGCAAAAGGACCCGAAATAGCCGAAGAAATGCTCAGACCGATCATTATCTCGTTTATGTCTATATTCGTATCTATCTTTTTGTTTATCATCTTAATCGTAGTACTAAAAATAGTAATTAAGATAATTTCGGCTTCATTGGATAATACAGGGTTAAGTATAATAGATAGATTTGTCGGCGGTCTTATCGGACTTCTCGAAGGCTTTGCAATTGTGATATTGGTTGCATTTATTGTCAGAATATCAATACCACATCTTGAGCATGTGCCAAAGCTAATTCAGCAGGACGTAATTTCCGAGTCATATGTATTCAACGGAGTATACAACAGTCCGTATATGATCGACTTGGTAAAAGGCACTACCGAATCACCAAATATTAAATAATTGCCACTTTTACAGTTTGTTAACAAAAATAATATAAAAGTGTAATATTCGTAATAAATTAAAATTTATAATATAAGCAGAAAGAAGTGTAAAGGAAGGTAAAGCTATGCTTTGTGTAAAATGTAAGAAAAGACCTGCGGTAATATTTGTATCTACCGATAATAACGGCGATAATACAGCCGGTTACTGCCTTGTGTGTGCCCGTAATGCAGGAATAAAATCTCTTGATAATATTCTCAACAAAATGGGTATCACAGATAATCAGATAGACGAAATATCGGAGTCTATCAACGATATGTTCGGAGAAAACGGAGAAATGGATTTCAGCAAAATGATGAATGGTATTGCCGACTCTGATCTCTTTAAGATGAATATAGATCCAGACAGTGATGATGACGACGATTTTGCTCACGGCGCACCCACGCTGCCCTTTTTGAAGAATTTCTTCGGAGGCAGAGAGCGTTCTGATGAATCGGAAAAAAAGGAAACGTCAAAAAGCGGTCAGCCTTTGTCGGGGGACGCTCAGAAGAAGAAAAAAATGCCTGCAAAAAAGATGAAGCACCTCAACACTTACTGTGATAACCTTAATCAAAAGGTAAAAGACGGCAAGCTTGACAGGATAATTGGCAGAGAAAAAGAGATCACAAGAGTAATACAGATACTCTGCCGCAGAACAAAGAATAATCCGTGTCTTATCGGTGAGCCCGGTGTCGGAAAAACTGCGATCGCCGAGGGTCTTGCACAGAGAATAGTTGCAGGCGCAGTTCCGAGACAGCTTAAAGATAAAGAAATATTCCTGTTAGACCTCACTGCATTGATAGCAGGCACTCAGTTCAGAGGACAGTTTGAACAGCGCATAAAGGGTCTTATGGCTGAGGTCAAAGAACACGGCGAGATCATTTTGTTCATTGATGAAATACATAACCTGGTAGGTACAGGCGGCGATTCGGAAGGAACAATGAACGCAGCCAATATTATGAAGCCTGCACTTTCGAGAGGCGAAATACAGGTTATAGGTGCTACAACATATAACGAATACAGAAAATTCATTGAGAAGGACGCAGCACTCGAAAGACGCTTTCAGCCTGTAACAGTTGTTGAACCGTCTATTTCCGATACTGTCGAAATGCTTCAGGGCGTAAAGGGCTATTATGAGGAATATCATAAAGTTATAGTTCCCGATAGTATAGTAAGACGTGCTGTAATTGTTTCCGAGAGATATATTACAGACAGATTTTTGCCCGATAAAGCGATTGATCTTCTTGACGAGGCTTGTGTTAACGCTTCTTTGAGAAATAAAGAGGCTGATAAGTATTATTCGATTAAAGAAGAATATGACGCTCTAAAAGCAGAAGAAACAGATATTGCAAATTCAGATACAATAGACTATGAAAGATTGTCGACTATCAGAACAGATATAAAACGTCTGGAGAAAAAGCTTTCTGTTTACGATCCCGAAAAATTGTCGGTATCTGTTACCGAAGAGGACGTTGCAAAGGTAGTTGAGCTATGGACCGGTATTCCTGCGTCAAAAATACAAGAAAACGAGCTCAGACGACTTGCAGACCTTGACCAAAAGCTTAAAACCAAGATCATAGGTCAGGATAAAGCGGTTGACGCTCTTGCAAGTGCGATCAGACGTTCAAGAGTACAGATAAGTCCTCGCCGTCACCCTGCATCATTTATTTTTGTAGGTCCTACGGGTGTTGGAAAGACCGAGCTTGTAAAGGTTATGTCGCAGGAGCTGTTCGATTCTCCCGAAACGCTTATACGTCTTGATATGTCCGAGTTTATGGAGAAGCACTCTGTTTCAAAGATCATAGGCTCACCTCCGGGATATGTTGGATATGACGAGGCAGGACAGGTAACAGAAAAGGTTCGCCGCCGTCCGTATTCTGTATTGCTCTTTGACGAGATCGAAAAGGCACACCCCGATGTGCTTAACATCTTGCTCCAGATATTGGACGAGGGCAGACTTACAGACGCTCACGGCAGAGTTGTAAACTTTGAAAATACCGTTATTGTTATGACGAGCAACGCAGGCAGTGACAACAAAGAGGGAATAGTGGGCTTTAACAAATCAGCTTCCCGGTTAAGCGAAGAAAAGACGATGAAGGCTCTTTCAAATTTCCTGCGCCCCGAGTTTATTGCCCGTGTAGATGAGATCATTCATTTCAATGTACTTAGTGAAGATAACTATAAAGATATAGCAAGACTTATGTTAGATGAGTATGTAGGTTCGCTGAAAGAAAAAGGAATTGCGTTTACTTATGATGATAAAGCAGTTGAGTTCCTTGCAGAACATTCCTGCACAGGTAAGAGCGGTGCAAGAGATCTGAGAAACTATATCCGCAAAGAGGTAGAAGACGCTGTTACTAACGAGATAGTATATCACGGCGAGGGAGCAATATCAAAGATAAATGTGACCGAAACCGACGGTAAGATCAAGCTTGAAACAGAATAATACGATCAGAATTATTCACCGCCTGTCGTGTTTGCAGGCGGTGATTATTCCTAAAAAAACAGTAGACATCACAGTTATTCCTGTGCTATACTATTAATATCGGGGTGATAGTAATATGGCAAAGTCAAAAAAAAGCACTCGTCAAGCAGAAAAAAATCAGGATAATTCTAAGCCGCAAGAAAATATAAAGTCCGACATAACACAAGACGAAGAATTAAAAGGGTTCTCCGCTGTAAAAAAGAGCATATCGGAGAATAAATTGTATTGGATGTATTTTTCGCTGATTGGTATTATTTTTCTGCTTACACGTCTTGTGCAGATAACGGTTTTGCCAAAGGGACTTCATATTGACGAGATCTCAATGGGCTATAATACGTGGACTCTCTCCGAGTTCGGAACAGACAGATACGGAGTAAGCTTTCCTGTGTATTTCAATAATGCAGGCTCGGGACAATCAAGCTTGTATGTATATATAGCTTTTCTTCTTTCAAAGATATTCGGGTACAGTGTGTTCACTCTTCGTGTTGTATCTGTTATTTTCGGCTCGCTTCTCCTGATTTTCGGCACAAAGACAGCTTATGAGATGTTTGGCGTAAAATGCGCTGTCATTACTGCCGCCGTTATAGATATTATGCCGTTTTTTATAATGTCGGAGCGTTGGGCTTTTGACTGTAACGCAATGCTGCCGATGTTTGTAATGTTTTTGTATTTCTTTGTTCGGCTGATAAAAACAGGAAAGAATAAATATGCGCTTATCAGCGGAGTAATGTTCGGTATGAGTATGTACTCATACATTCTCGCTGTTCTGATGATGCCCGTTTTTTTAGTTCTTGCTTTGATATATGCTTTCATCAAAAAGAAGATTACTCTAAAGCAAACAGGACTGATGTTTATATGTGCAGTTTTAGTTTCTGTACCGATTATATTGTATCTGTTTGTCGTAATAGGCGTTTTGCCCGAATTTAAGATTGGTTCTATCTCATTTACAAGTGCCTCCGCAGGACGTGCCTCGGAGATAGTATGGCAGTCGCTCTCTTTCAAAGATATTATCAAAAATATAACTACGCTTACAAGCTATGATAAATATGACTTTATGGCAGATGATAAATACGGTGTATTCTATAATAATGTACTCCACTTCTTTGAGTATAAAGCAAGTGTATCGCAGATACTTCTGTTTGTCGGTTTTGTGTTTATGCTTTGCACTGCCGTATATAATATAGTCAAGAAAAAATCGTTCAGCTTTGAGCTTATGATGATGTTTTATTTGATAGCTGTAATGTATCCTATGCTGTTTCTTAAACAGCTTGCAATTTACAGATACAACGCAGTGTATTTTGCTTTTGCATTACTGCTTTCGTATATGTTTGCAAGGCTTTGGGAACACAAACAATATGTGATATGCATTTTTACAGCTATATTCTATCTTGCAAATTTCGGCGGATATGCATACTATTTATTCAGCGGAAATTTTACGGAAGAAAACAAAGCACTTGCGTATTTTGATTATGATCTGCTTGAATTATGCGAGAACTTCCGCAATGACGAATACGCAGATTCACAGATTTACGTTGATTACACCGCAAGCTATAACGCAGGTCTTATTACGCTGTACGGCTTGCGTGTCGAACCGAGCGTTATACAAAACGAGGTCGAGAATATCGACAGCAAGATTATGACCTACGGCAATATACATATAGGAATACCCGAAACGGTAGATCAAGCCGAACGAGCTGTATATGTTATTCGTGATATAAATGCCGAAACGTCATATTATACCACAAATGAAGCTCAGATGGAGCTGTACAAAACGCTTGCCAAAAATAATAATACAAAAGAACAATTACTGGAGCTGAATACTCCGTATGAAATAAAAAATAACTACTATATTTTTACATTGAATGATCAGAGGTAACTTTATGGATTATGCAAAAGTTTTATCAAAAGAAATGAATATCAAAGAGGAATACGCAGCAAATATTATTTCTCTTTTAGATGACGGAAACACTATACCGTTCATTGCCCGTTACAGAAAAGAAATGCACGGTTCAATGGACGATCAGCTTATCAGAGAATTTGCCGATAAGCTTGAGTATTACCGCAATCTCGACAAGCGCAGAGAAGAAATCCGCTCGCTTATCGAGGCGCAGGAAAAGCTTACAGACGAAATTTCTCAGGCGATAGATGGAGCAGAAACGCTGAGTACACTTGAAGATATTTACCGCCCGTTCAAGCCAAAGAGAAAAACTCGTGCGTCTATCGCAAAAGAAAAGGGTCTTGAACCTTTGGCGCAGCTTATTCTTGAACAGCGTGTTGACGTATTACCCGAAAATGCTGCTGCCGACTATATAAATGCCGAGCTTGGTGTTGAAGATACAGAACAGGCTCTTGCAGGTGCGTCCGATATTATCGCTGAACAGATCTCAGATGACGCAAATATTCGCAGTATGGTAAGATCGTCTGCTGCAAAAAAGGGTGTGATCAGAGTAAAAGCAGTTGACAGCGAAGCAGAAAGCGTTTATACAAAGTATTACGATTTTTCCGAGCCTGCCGCAAAAATCCCCAACCACAGAATACTTGCCGTGAACAGAGGCGAGAAAGACGGAATATTAAAGGTAGTATTGGAAAATGATGATGAGGCGGTACTCTCTGATATTCACAGAGAATTGTTACACGGAAACAGTAAGAGTACCGATATAGTAAAAGCCGCTTGTGACGATTCATACACAAGACTTATTATGCCGTCTATCGAGCGTGAACTAAGAAACGATCTCACAGATAGGGCAAATGAAGATTCAATAAAGGTATTTGCGTCCAATCTTAAACAGCTTCTTATGCAGCCACCGGTTAAAGGCAAAGTAGTATTAGGACTTGATCCCGGTTACAGAACAGGCTGCAAAACTGCCGTTGTAGACGGTACGGGCAAGGTGCTTGCGACTGATGTATTATATATCACTCATTCAAAGGAGCAGGCAGAGCGTTCCGAGAAAAAGCTGTTGTCACTTATAGATAAATACAAGGTAGATATTATATCTATCGGCAACGGCACAGCAACAAAAGAAACTGAAAGCTTTGCCGCAGAAGCAATAAAGAAATGCACACGCAAGGTGTTGTATATGGTAGTAAGCGAAGCAGGTGCATCTGTATATTCCGCATCAAAGCTTGCAGCCGCCGAGCTTCCCGAATTAGACTTGACGCTGAGAAGTGCAGTTTCTATTGCAAGACGTTTGCAAGACCCTCTTGCAGAGCTTGTAAAGATAGAGCCAAAGGCAATAGGTGTTGGGCAGTATCAGCACGATATGCCGCAGAAACGACTTAGCGACGCGTTGGACGGAGTTGTTGAGGATTGTGTAAACTCGGTAGGCGCAGACCTTAATACTGCATCTCCTGCACTTCTTTCAAGAATAGCAGGACTCAACAGCACCGTTTGTAAAAATATAGTTGCATACAGAGAAGAAAACGGTGCATTCAGATCAAGAGCAGAGCTTAAAAAAGTACCTAAGCTCGGTCCAAAAGCCTTTGAACAGTGCGCAGGATTTTTACGTGTTCCCGAAAGCGCAGAGCCTTTCGACAACACAGGCATACACCCCGAAAGCTATAAGCCTGCAAAGGAGTTTGTAAAGCTTTTAGGTTATACCGATACTCAGGTAAAAGCAGGCAATTTCTCAGACATAATGGCTAAACTCGGCAAACATAGTGTACTTGAATTGTCAAAGCAGTTGGGGCTGGGTGTTCCCACTGTTATTGATATTGCAAAGGAGTTGTCAAAGCCGGGCAGAGATCCGAGAGATGAACTTCCTGCACCAATGCTCAGAAGCGATCTGCTTGATATATCCGATCTTCAGCCGGGAATGGAATTACAGGGTACAGTAAGAAATGTAATAGATTTCGGCGCATTTATAGACATAGGCGTACATCAGGACGGACTTGTTCATATTTCCCAGATATGCAATAAATACATCAAGCACCCGAGCGAGGTATTAAAGGTCGGAGATATTGTAAAGGTGAAAATACTTGATGTAGATGTAAAGAAAAACAGGATCAGCCTAACTATGAAAGGCTGATCTGCAAAGTGTAACTATAATAGCGGTGGTGATATTATGGAGTATGAAAACGAATATGACGCTATTGACGCAGGCATTGAGCCGGGCGGATTGAGAAGAAGAAGCAATGTAAGACTTTTGATTTGTTATATTATAGGCAGTATAAATAACCCGGTCAAAAAAGATCATATTGTATCTGCAATGCAGAAAAACGCTATTGCAAATTACTTTGAGATACTTGACGCATTCGACGATCTTGTTCACAAGAAAAACATTATACCTGATGAAAATAACAGCGAGCTTTATGTTCTGTCAAAAAGCGGAAGAATGATCGCAGCAAATCTTAGCGACGAATTGCCTCTTACAATCAGAGAACGCACGCTGTCTGCCGTACTGGAGCTTATTGCTCAGGAGAAAAACGAAGCGGAAAATCTTGTAGAGATCGAAAAGATAAAGAACGGTTATCTGGTAAAATGCCGTGTTGCCGATGAAGATGTAGATCTGTTCAGTTTTCAGCTCTATGTTCCCGATTCAAAGCAGGCAAGGCTTGTAAAGAAGAACTTTCAGAACAATGCCGAAATGATATATAAAATGATGATTGCTGCCGTTACTCATAATGCAGACTTTGCCGAACAAACTCTTGAGGATATAAAAAAGTCAAAAAAAAGCATTTAACAAAGCAATAAGAATCACTCCGGGAACAGACCCCGCAGCAGCGGCACATATTGACAGAATGCTTATGGGAATAAATACATTTGTTATAGGTGAAAAGATATTGATAAGTATAAGACTTGCAAGCCCTAAAAATGTACTTATAATACTTTTCCTGACAGGTGACTGTACTCCCGCAAAAGCGTTTATCAAAGAATAAAAAAAGGTTACTGCACATATCATACACAAAAGTGAAATTAAGTTCAAGCTTATCACTCCCCGGTATAAATATATGTGCAAAACACGGTGATATGAATATGAACGACCAATTCGGAAGAACCGAGCTTTTATTAGGCAACACAGCTTTACAGTATTTCAAAAGCTGCCGTGTGGCGGTATTCGGCATCGGCGGAGTAGGCGGCTATGCTGCAGAGGCTATCGCACGAAGCGGCATAGGGGAGATAGACCTTATAGATGACGACAGGGTAGCATTATCAAACATAAACAGACAGATCATTGCAGTTCACAGCACAGTAGGGCAGTATAAAACAGATGTCATGGAAAAACGTCTAAAGGATATAAACCCCGATATAAAGATACACAATCATAAGGTTTTCTTTAATGCCGAAACATCGAAGATGTTTGACTTTTCTTTGTATGATTATGTCGTTGACGCAATAGATTCGGTGTCGGGCAAGATAGAGATAATAATGCAGTGTGACCGCACAGGTACTCCGGTAATATCATCAATGGGAGCAGGCAATAAGTTGAACCCTGCAATGTTCGAGGTTGAAGATATATATAAAACATCGGTTTGTCCTCTTGCAAGGGTAATGAGAAGCGAGCTGAAAAAAAGAGGTATAAAAAAGCTCAAGGTTGTTTACTCTAAAGAAAAGCCGATAATGCCCGAAAAAAAGGTCAATGCAAGTGATGATACATTACCGACAGACAGAGCGAAAACAGGCAGTTATGTAAAACAAGCACCGGGAAGCTGTGCATTTGTACCTTCTGCTGCAGGCTTGATAATTGCAGGCGAGGTAATAAAGGATCTTGCTAAAAAAGCCGGTGAGGGAGCGAACAACAATGCAGACACTTGAACAGGCAGTTGAAAAGCTGCAAAGATCGAGCTTTCGTTCACGCTTTCATCTGCATGATACAGACTTTGATTATATTGATAAAAAGGGCATTGATACTATCCGCAGTCATGCAGAGGATTTTGTAAAAACTCGCCTTGCTCCTGCCGATATACCAAATGACGGAAAGCAAACGCCCATGAAAGGACACCCTGTTTTTATAGCTCAGCATGCGTGTGCGTGCTGCTGCCGGGGCTGTCTTAATAAGTGGTATAAGGTTCCCGAAAAAACTCAGCTTTCAAGCGAACAGCAAAAGAAGATAGTAAACCTGCTTATGTACTGGATCGAATTACAGGTAAAAAACAAGAAACAAATTCCCCCGACAGATAAATAACATCTGCCGGGGGATCGTTTATTAATTAAAATTATTATTTCTTCTCGTTTTCCAGTTCTTTAATAAATTCCTTGATACGCTTTAAAGCCTCTTTTATGTGCGAAAGGGAATAGGAGTATGACACTCTTACAAAACCCTCGCCGCAGTCGCCAAACGCATTGCCCGGTACAACTGCCACTCTTTTTGAGAGCAAAAGCTTAGAAGCAAAATCTTCTGAAGAAAGTCCGGTTGACTTTATACATGGGAATACATAAAATGCGCCCTTTGGCTCAAAGCATGAAAGTCCCATTGCATTAAACGAGTCAACAATAAGTCTGCGGCGCATATCATACTGTTCACGCATTTCTTCAATATCACTGTCACCGTTTCTGAGAGCCTCAATAGCCGCATACTGTGCTGTTGTCGGTGCGCTCATAATAGCATACTGGTGCAGCTTAGTCATTTGTGCAATTATCTCTTTAGGTCCGAGAGCATACCCTAAACGCCAGCCTGTCATTGCATACGATTTTGAAAAACCGCTAATAACTATCGTTCTTTCCTTCATACCCTTGACAGACGCAAAAGATACGGGCTTCATACCGTAAGATAACTCTGCATATATTTCATCGGACAAAACAAGCAAATTGTGCTTTTCAATAATAGGCGCAATTGCCTCGTAATCTTCTTTGCTCATAGAACCGCCCGTCGGGTTGTTCGGAAATGGGAGAATGAGCATTTTTGTCTTGTCTGTGATCTTCTCTTCAAGCTCCTGCGGAGTAAGTCTGAACTCATTTTCAGCCTTTGTTTCGATTATTACGGGTGTTGCGCCTGCCATTGCTGTCAAAGGCTCATAGCACACAAAAGACGGCTGCGGAATGAGTATCTCGTCGCCCTCTTCTGCAATACAGCGCAGTGCGCCGTCAATAGCCTCAGAGCCGCCGACAGTAACAAGCACGTCTGTTTCGGGAGAATATGTAACGTCAAATCTTCTCTCGAAGTACTTGCATATCTCTTCTCTAAGCTGTGAAAGACCTCTGTTCGGAGTGTACCACGTCTTACCCTTTTCAAGTGATTCTATACCCTTTTGTCTTATATGCCACGGGGTTTTAAAGTCCGGTTCGCCGATACTCAAAGAAATGACATTATCCATTTCATTTGCAATATCGAAAAACTTTCTTATTCCCGACGGCTTTGAATTTTTTATTCTGCTGTTTAAAAAACGATCGTAATCCATTATACCACACATTCCCTTTCATCTTTATTGGAAGTAAGGTTCTGCATATCTACCATATTCGACTTATACTTTGTAAGTATAAAGTGCGTGCTTGCAGAAAGCACCGATTCAAGCGGAGAAAGCCTTTTTGCAACAAACATTGCAATATCCTGAATGGTGTGTCCGTTAACAAAAACGGCTAAGTCGTAATCGCCTGCCATAAGATAAACGCCCTCTACCTCTTTGAACGACATAACACGCTGTGCTATTTCGTCAAAGCCCTTGTCACGTTTAGGCATTACCTTTAATTCTATCAACGCTCTTACGTCCGAACCGGGAACCTTCTCCCAGTTTATAAGAGCCTTATAGCCGCAGATCACGCCCGTTTCCTCATAATAGGCTATCTGTCTTTTGACTTCATCGGGAGTTGTGTTGAGCAGAATAGCAAGCTCCTGCTCGGTGTATTTGCAGTTCTCCTGAAGTAATTCCAACAAACGATTTTTCATGATTTTTCTCTCCTTATTTATGTATTATCATCATCTTTTTCATCGGAGGACTTTTTTGAAAATCTTGACGAAAAAGCATAAACGCAGTAATTATTACCCTCGTATGACCGCATAAAAGCGCAGGCATACCCTAAAAATAACCAGAATATAGTTACCATAAATGATACCTCATAGACAAGTGCTTTTTCAAAGAACGCATATACGCAGTATGAGGCGATAAAAGAAACAATGCAGGGGAAAGCGTCGTCCTTTATAACAGGCTTGATTGAAAAAAGATCTTTTATCATACGATACGCAAGACACACGGCAAACCCGGCAAACAGCAGAAACCCAACTGCACCCGAACAGACTAAAATAGTCAGATACCCGTTGTGAAGATCGCTGTATTTCATTTTATTGTTGTTGTATCTGTTTCCGTATGATTGGACATTGCCCTTTCCGACACCTAAGATCGGGTGATTTTTGAAAATATTTATTCCCTGTTTAAACAGCTTTATTCTGCCGCTGTCAAGGTTTTGGTTCTGATGTTCAAATGTGATCTCGTTGAGTTCGTCGTCACTGTCGTAAAATGTATTCTCGGCAGAGGAGGGGTCATTCATAGTATGAGTTGCGCCCGTCTGAAACAGTGTTCGCGATACAAAGACACCCACAGAAAGAACAGCAAGAGCACAAGCCAAAAACAGTACCCTTTTTACGAAAAACGCAGTGTTTATTTCTTTGCCGCCGAAAACACGGTAACATATAAAAGTAAAAATATAGCAAATAATTATTAACGCAGCAGCGTTTGAATCTGTAAGGAAAATAACTGCAAGATTCAGAACAAGCGAAGCATATGCAGTGATCGTTTTCGCTTTTGGTAAAGCTTTTCCTGTTGTCTGAAGAACAAATTTCTTCTGCAAAAGAATGTGACAGCATACCGCAGAACAGAATGACGAAAAAGCCATTAAATTCGGGTTGAAGTATACTCCCGTAAATCTGTTTTCGTAAACTACCAGATAGCCGAATGAATATGTAACGCTTTTACCTACGATATACAGCGAAAAAATGCTTATAACATTCAGTACAAGTGAAAGGTACATAAAAATATTGCAGATAACATATAACTCAAACATTATTGTTTTAGTATGTTCTTCCGAGTCGCAGTCGCTGTGAAGTCCGTAAAATATAAAGAAGATCACAGGAATATGTATCAGCATAAGTGTACTTTCCCAGATACCGTCATTATAGCCCTGTAAAAGAACGGTAACAATATTTGAAATAAGAAACAGAACGATCCAGCCGAAATAGCAGATCTTTTTGATTTTCAGCTCGGCGATATATTCGCTGAATATAAGAGAAATTGCCCAAAGCAAAAAAAATACTTTTCCCACCTCGGCTGCAATGTTGATATAACCCACAGAGCATAAGAACAGGTCTGTAATATATCCTATCCTGAATACAGATAAACTGTTTTTAGCGATACGAAGCTTATTTTCAGGCTTCACTGCATCACCGCCTTTTGCAATTCTTACAGGTGTTTAAGAAAATACCTTTACAACCGTAAGAAGCATAATATATATATCGTAAAAGAAGTTGAATTTTTCTATGTATTCGAGGTTGTATTTCATTTTATCGGGAAGAATTTGTTCAATGTATGCTTTTTCAACGTCATCAGCCTTTTCGAGAATTTCTTCCTCGTTGCGGTATTTAATGCTCGTCATAGAGGTAATACCGGCAGGCATTAATAAAGTAGCATACATTTCGGGAGTGTATTTTTCAACATAGCGTTCAACCTCGGGTCTTGTTCCTACAAAGGTCATATCACCGCTAAGAACATTGAAAAGCTGAGGCATCTCATCAAGCCTGAGCTTTCTCAGAGTGCGTCCTGTTTTTGTAATGCGGCTGTCTGTGCCTGATGTCACCTGTGCATTTTTTGCGTTGTCGTTGACATACATCGTTCTGAATTTAAAAATACTGAAAACTCTGCCGCCTGTTGTCACTCGTCTTTGTCTGAAAAAAACAGGACCCGGTGAGTCTGCCTTTACACAGACAGCGACTATCAACATAGGTACGGCAAGAATAACAATAAGCAGCAAAGCGCAGATAATATCCGATATTCTTTTCAAGATCAGACTTCCTGTTCTTTTTGAAAGAATATTATAGTATTTCAGAACTTCATCGTTTTGCATTTGCTTAGAAAGCGTGGAATAACGTGGAAGCAGCATACATACCTCCTGATAAGCATGATTTTTTAACGCTCTGTAATATTATACACTGATATGGGAAATATTTCAACTGTTTTAAAAAAGTAATTATAAATAGTTTAATTCATATTGCGTTTTGATTTTAGTGTTGATATAATAATAATGTCACATAATTTCAAAGCGGTGAGGAGATATACCATGAAAAAAATACTTTCATTAATTGTGGCTGCTTCCGTTACGCTGTCGCTTAGCGGATGTGTTTTCGATAAATACTTCGGAATAGATGAGACCGAGCTTGAATCTGTCATATCAGCACCGACTGTGGTAAGTCATGTAAATAAGAAATATGATATTGCATTGATAACCGATTCCGAGGGTATATCAGACAGCAATACCTTGACTGTGTGGAAATCTATCGTTTCATACGGAGATACTAACGCAAAAACATATAAGTATTATACTGCCGAGAATATAGAGACAGACGCAGAAAAAGCCGTTATACAGGCAATAGAAAACAAAGCGAAAATAATTGTTCTTCCCGGTGCGGAGTATAAAAGAACAGTAATGAGCGTTCAGGGTGATTATCCGGAAATAAGCTTTATACTTGTGAATACTTACCCCGACGAAAAGCTTAAAGAAAATGTACACTGCATTACATATAAAGAAGAACAGGCAGGCTATATTGCAGGCTACCTCGCAGTCGCAGAAGGGTACACCATGCTCGGTGTAATAGGCAGCTCTGATGATGACGCAAATAAGCTATACACAAACGGATTTATTACAGGCGCAGACGCAGCAGGCGAGGCGTTTCACGTAAAAGAGCTTACAATAAAGTATTCGTTCCTGCCGCAGGACAGCACAGACAGCGATCATACGCAAACGCCCGATATATCGGCAAAAGCCGATAATGCCAAAAGCATTGCCGACAGACTGTATAAAAGAGGTATACAGGCTATTTTTGTAACAGACAGCGAAATTGCCGAACAGGTAAATAAATCCGCAAAAGACGCAGGAGCAAAAATAATCTGCGGCGGTGCTGTTTATGATAAATACGACTCATCACTTACTTCTGTATGCTTTGATAATATAGAGGCGGTAGACCGTATAATAAAGACTTGCTTTGATGAATCGCTTCAATGGACAGCAGAAAGCGGAGGAAAAAATGTCCGTTTAGGTGCAGAGGATAACTGCATTACCGTACTCACACAAGAGGACGAATGGAATTTCACCTACGTTGATATAGAATTAACAACTCAGCTTTCAGACGATCTTGCAAGCGGAAAAATCAAGCTCAGCGCTTCACCCGAAAAGCAGCCTATAACAAAAAAAGCAGTTTACAGCTATTATGAACCATAAGGTGTGTATTATATGAATATAATTGAAATTATTGCAAAGAAAAGAGATAATAAAGAGCTTACAAAAGAAGAGATAACATTCTTTGTAAAAGGTGTAACAGACGGCTCTATTCCCGATTATCAGACTGCCGCACTTCTTATGGCAATTTTTCTCAACGGTATGACAGACCGTGAAACTGCCGATCTTACGCTTGCAATGGCAGATTCCGGAGAGAGGGTCGATCTGTCCTCTGTAAACGGCTTGACGGTTGATAAACACTCAACAGGCGGAGTGGGCGACAAAACTACTCTCATAGCCGTGCCTATTGCCGCCGCTTTGGGCGCACATACGGCAAAAATGAGCGGCAGAGCACTTGGTCATACGGGCGGTACAGTAGATAAGCTGGAGTCTATACCGGGCTTTTCAACGGCGATCGAACCCGATAGATTTATTGATATAATCAATAAAACAGGTGCGGCAATGATAGGTCAAAGCAAAGACATTGCCGCCGCAGATAAAAAGCTTTACGCACTGCGTGACGTTACCTCGACGGTTGAAAGTATACCACTTATCACGTCAAGTATTATGAGCAAAAAAATTGCCTCCGGCAGCGATTGTATCGTACTTGACGTTAAGTGCGGCAGCGGTGCATTTATGAAAACGTCCGATGACGCACAGAAGCTTGCACAGGCAATGCTGCGCATAGGTAAAATGTGCGGTAAAAACATAACTGCACTTATAACGAATATGGATATTCCTCTTGGGAATATGGTTGGCAATACTCTTGAAGTAATTGAGGCTGTCAAGGTGCTGAAAGGCGAGCAGAAGGGCGATCTGTACGACTTGTGCATAGAGCTTGGCGCAAATATGTATTCTCTTACATCTTCAAAACCTTTGGAAGAATGCCGCACTCTTGCAGTTGAGGCGGTTGAAAGCGGACGTGCATTTGAAAAGCTCAAAGAGATAGTATCCGCACAGGGCGGTGATGTATCTTATCTTGATGATACTTCAAAGCTTGAAAGATCAAGGTATTGCTTTGAGGTATTATCCGAGTGCGAGGGTTATATATCTTCTATTAATTGTGAAGCTGTCGGTCATGTGTCCAATATGCTGGGCGCAGGCAGACAGAAGAAAGAAGATACCATAGACCACAGCGCAGGCATAGAATTATGCAAAAAAACAGGCAGTCATGTCAATAAAGGAGAAGTTCTCGCAAGGCTTTATACAAACAACAAAGAAAAGCTTGAAGCCTCACAGGAGAAGTATTTATCGGCAATAGTATTTTCCGATAAACAGCCTGAGTGTGAACCGCTTATATATATGATACTCAATTAATTCGGAGTGTGTTATTATTGAACAGTATACTTAGTAATAAAACCGTAAGATCAATAGTCGATTTTTTAGGAATAGCACTCGGCGCACTTACGGCGGCATTTGCAATTGAAGAATTTTTAGTACCCTGCACCATATTGGACGGCGGAGTAGTCGGCATTGCAATTATGATAAACAATCTGTCGGGAATACCTCTCGGTATTTTAACTGTTGTTCTGAATATCCCGTTTTTGTTTATCGGGTCAAGAAAAATGGGCAGGATGTTTATTGTAAAGTCTGTTTTCGGTATGTCGGTATTTTCCGTGTTTTTAGAGTTATTTTCAAGCTTTGCAAGTGCAACGGACGAATATCTTCTTGCTGTAAGCTTTGGCGGCGTTATACTGGGTGCAGGTGTAGGAGTGGTCATCAGGTTCGGCGGCTGTCTTGACGGAACGGAAACTGTGGCAATTATGCTTAACAAGAAATTCAGATTTCCCGTTGGAAAATCGGTTCTTATATTCAATATCATGATATTTTCTGCCGCAGGATTTTTGTTCGGCTTTGACCGTGCAATGTACAGTCTGCTTACATACTTTATCACATCAAAGGTGCTTGATCTCGTTGAGAATGGTATGGAACAGGCAAAAGCCGCAATGATAATAACAAATGACGCTAAAGAAATATCCGATAAAATATACAGAAATCTGGGACGCACCGTCACCATTATGGAGGGTGAGGGACTTGTCAGCGGAAAAAAGGTTGTGCTGTACTGTGTATTGACCCGGTTTGAAATACACGAGCTGAGAAACATAATCAACAGTATAGATTCTTCGGCATTTATAGCAGTAAGTGATGTTTCAGAGATAATCGGAAATCACATAAAACAAGTCAATATCCCGAAAAGCGATGAAGAACTTGAAGAATAAATTAATAATTCAGACGGTGAAAAAGTAATGCTGTTTAAATCAAGCCTTATCGCCCCGCCGTGTCACGGCGGGGGAAGTTTTGCTTTGGACGGAAGTAAGGAATTGTCAAGAAATAACTTGCACTTTCAGACTCGCCTGATTTGTCCTGTGTGTCGTTACAATACCTTGAAATACGTCAGTATTACTGCGGTATTGTGCCTGACACAGAACAAATTATTCTTCGTCTGAATTAAGAAAAAGCAATAAGGTATCCCCTCAATCCCCCGGCGTCTACCCAAACCAATCACAAAATGTTAAAATAACTCCAAACAGGTCTTAATACAA
>JAFOMO010000268.1 GCA_017418905.1 Clostridia bacterium
GTTATCAATCCACCATCAGACCATCTTGAAAAGGTAGAAAAAATCATCAATTTGGTTTTTGAAACTCCCAAATCACTCAAATACAGAGAGCAATTCGGCTTAAACTCCTAATCTTTAGGTGCTGTGTGCAAGTCGGGATTTTTAAATAAATACTGCTTTCCAAAACTACATAATTATAGAATAATCGGATAAAATACTTTTGATATGTTCTTGAATGTATCAAAAGTATTTTTTGTTTAGGAGTGAAAGCATGAAAAAATTAGTTTTTTCCATTCTGAGCGTTCTGGCACTGGCTATGTGTATGAGTGCGTGCGACGCATCAAACGGCAAAATAAACAGAACCTACGATAACAACAGCTATCAGGGCTATACCGTTTCAAACGGCAGAAACAGCGACTATGCTTCATCAAGAAACGAATCGAGAATGATGAGAGATACTGATACAGCACAGTATTCGTCAAACGACGGTCTTATCAATGATGTAGGCAGTATGGTCGGAGAGGGTGTAAAAGATGTAGGTCAGGGTGTAGAGAATATCGGCTCTACCTTACAGTCGAATGTTGACGATATGATGGACGGTCACAACGATACAGAAACCTACTGATAGAACAAAACAGCAAATACACACCCCGACATATATAATATACATTGTCGGGGTGCGGTTACATAATCTGATTTCGGAGTTGTTGAAAATGAAGAAATATATATTGATAATACTTGTTACATTGTCTGTTATACTTATTGTATTTGCTCAGGGTAATACTAAAATAGATAATATCGAATATGTAAACGCAGTTCCCGTATCAAAAAAAGAGGCTCGGGAAAGGCTTATATTCAACGGTACTGTCGAGTATAAGGATTCTTGTGTCTGCACCTCAGACGGCATTGGAATGGTGACTGAGGTGCTTGTGAGTGAGAACTCCTTTGTTGAAAAAGGTTCGCCTGTATTGATTGCTATGCAGACATATGAAGATATTGATATTGCCGAGATTGTTACAGCTATTACATCACAAAGCAATGATGTATATTCACGCCTGCTCGATAATAACTGCAAAGCTGTTGTATATAAAGCAGAAAAAAGCGGTTATCTGAGAAGTGTTTCGGCAGAAAAGGGAAGCTTTTACCTGAAAGGAAGCGAGCTTTTCAATATATCAAACGGAACTGAGTACCGAATAAGAATAAACATCTCCGAAAAGGATATTAACAAAGTAAAATGCGGTCAAAGGGCAGATATTATTTGCAGATCGGGAGATAAATACAGCGGCATTGTTGAGAGTATCTCCGAAAACGCAAAGCTTATGACCGATCTTTCGGGACAGCAGTCTGTAATACAGGCGATAATAAAATTCACCGACAAAGAGATAAATGTTAAATCGGGTTATACGGTGCAGTGTTCCGTATTGACCAAAAGTAAAGAAGATGTTATTCTCGTTCCTTATTCGTCGGTAGGAAATGACGAAAACGGAGAATGCTTCGTATATTTATTTGACGGTAAGCATTTTGTAAAGCATTATGTTGTATGCGGCTATGAATACAGCAACGGGCAGGAGATCATAAGCGGTCTGTCTGAAAATGAGCTGATAGCCTGCGAGATTTCAAAGATAAAGAATGTTGAAAATGCTGTTATAGGCGAGGTGAAAATTAATGCGCAGTAAAATAAAGTTTGCGTTCAAGTGTCTGTTCGATAATAAGGTAAGATTTTTTCTTACTATAATAAGTATCACTGTCGGTGTTACTGCTGTGCTCACGGTCAATGCTATAAGCAGCTTCGGAGTAAAGCAGGTGTCCTCAGAACTTGACAGCTTAGGAATGAACGGTCTTGTTGTATCTGCCGAATCGGGCAATGCCGTTCTTACATCATCAGACAAAGATATAATGCTTACGGTGAACGGTGTTGATGAGGTCGCACCCGTTACAATTAATACTGTAAAGGTAAGGTCAAAGGACAATAAAGAAACAAAAGGTATGGTCTGGGGGATAGACGAAAAAGCAGGTAATGTTGTATCGTTTGAACTCTTATATGGTCGCCTGATAGATAAAAACGACATCAAAAGCTGTAATAAGGTCTGTATTCTTGATGAAACGCTATCCGCAGATCTGTTCGGAAAAGAAAACTCAGTTGGCAAAACAATAGAGCTTACCTGCGGCAGCGGCTCTGATACATTTCAAGTCATAGGTGTAGTAAAAACAGGAAAGGGCATAATGCAGTCGCTTATGGGCAATTTTTTTCCTGCTTTTTTATATACCCCTTATACATCATTCGACAACAGCCCCGACTTTAATCAGTTTTTTGTAAAAACAGACCCTTCATACAGATCAGCTCAGATAGCTGAAAGCCTGAAGCTTGAACTCGATACAAATATAAAAGCAGGCGAGGAAATAGCTGTTACCGATCTTGCAGGACAAAAAACTGCGCTTGAAAATATGCTCTCTACCGTTACAATGGTATTGACGGTAATAGGCGCAGTATCTTTGCTTGTTTCGGGGATAAGTATAATGAATATTATGCTTATATCGGTCAACGAGAGAACAAACGAAATAGGAATAAAAAAATCAATAGGTGCGTCAAGAAAAGATATTATGTTTGACTTTTTAACAGAATCGGTTATAATATCAATTGTGGGAGCTTTGACGGGAATAATAACGGCGCAGTTTCTTTGTATGATAATGTCATATTTAAGCGGTTATACTCTTTCTTTGCAGTATTCGGTAATATTATATACCGTGACTGTCTCGGCAGGACTGGGCATTGCGTTTGGTATTATACCTGCATATAAAGCGTCGTTTTATGATCCCGTAGAGGCATTAAGGCGGTGAAATAAATGAGTAATAAAAGATATGCGGTCGTGTCGTGCCTGAATGATGATATTGTAAATGCTTTGGCACGATACGGCTTTATACCTGTAAAAGTAAAACCGTACAGAGGACAGATAGGAGATCCCGAAAGCACTCATGCAGATATGCAGATATTGACTGTAAATAATACCGTTGTACTGCTCAGAAACAATACAGAATTTAACAGCCGTGTTTTGCCTTTGCTTAATGACAAGAGGGTAGTTTATACCGAAAAGGAAATATCGGAATTTAAATATCCCGACTGTATTAAATTAAATGTTCTCATAGTGGGGAATAGTGCGGTATTAAATCTTGCTCATGCAGACAGAAACGTAATACAAACGCTTGACGGATATGATCTGATAAACGTAAATCAGGGCTATGCAAAGTGCTGTTGTGCCGTTGTAGATGATCATTCGATAATAACCTCAGACGAATCAATCTGTAAGGCGGCAAGTGACAACAATATTGATTGTCTTAAAATAACGTCGGGTTTTATCGAATTATGCGATAAGTATTACGGCTTTATAGGTGGGTGCAGCTTTAAGAGCGATAACGATACTCTTGTATTTACAGGGGATATTACAGCGCACCCCGACTTTGACAGGATACATAATTTTTGCCGTGAACGGTGTGTACGAATACATTCGCTTATTGATAAACCTCTGTATGATGTCGGTGGTATTATAATTATTTAGGAACTGTTGCAAATACATTGAAAATGAGTTATAATAAGAAAAGAATTATTAGGGGAGGTATTCCTTTTGAAAAAACACGGAAAAGCGGCGGCGGTTTTATTAACTTCACTGCTGTTTAGTATATATACTATAATGGTATGCTGTGCGGCGAGCAATACATATAATATTCCCGAAGCGGATATTTCAGTTGAGCTGCCCGATAATATAATAGTCGCAACTCAGGGAATAAGAGAAAATGACGATCTCTTTGACAAGGATAAGGGCGGTTGGGATTATATCCAAACTATGAGTGAGATGAGAGATAACGGAGATAATCTCTTAGGCAAGGCTTCCGATAATTCGTATAAGATAGAAGTAAAGGTAAGCGACAACAGCAGTATTAAAGACTTAAACAAGCTGTCCGATAAAAAGCTGAACGCTTTTTTTGATACGATACGCAGTGAAAGCGATGTTTTTGAAGTGTCCGAAAAGCAGATAAACTCGCAGAAATATGCAGGTGTTGTGAGAAATACAAAGCTTTCCGAGACCGCTTTGTACTCTTATGAGTATGTAACAGTATCTGACAGCAAGAATATTACTTTAAAGATAACCTCTTACAATGATCGTCTGAATGACAGCGAAACAGAGCTTTTAAGTACGATCGTATCAAGCATTACTTTTTCAAATGCAGACAAAGTTCATACAGCACCAAGAATAGGCGGATCGCTGATATTTGCATTTTGTGTGTTGTCTGTCGGATTTGCGGTATTGGTAATATGCAGGCTTCACGAGGAATTTGTACATAGAATTATTGAAAAGATAAAAGCTTTGATTAACCGCCCCGGGAGCGACAACAAAGAAAAGCAAATTACAGCGGAGAATACGGAAGATAATACCGCAGAGAAAACTCAGGAAACACATAAAAACATGGAAGAGCATATTTCTGATAACAGCAGTGAAACCGAACAGCAAAGTGTTGAAATGGGTGCGTCCGAGAATACAAAGTCCGATAACGATACAGAGTTGACCGCTGAAAGCATTGATGTATCAGAAAACAGTCGGGACGAAAGCAAACAAGCCGATACAACAGAGGATAAAGAAAGCGAAAAATCGGAAGAACAAGAAGATCGGGAGCAGTACAGCGATATTGACCTTGACGAGGCAATAGCAAACTTTGACGACAGCGCAGAGGCACGTCAAAGACGAAGAAAAGAGAGCAGTAATACCGCAAAAAAGAAAAAAAGTTTATTTAAATAAACACATTATTAATTTTCCCTTGCAATATTATTATTACAAGGGAATGTTTTTTTGAAAGGCAGTTTTATGAAAACTAAACTTTTATTATTGGTAATAGTATGTATTGCTGTCACAAGCTTTCTGTACGGCTGTAATAATATATCTCAGCAAAAGGCAGAACCGTACAGAAAGCAGATATTTGCACTCGATACTATTATTGATCTTACGATATATGACAGCAGGGGAGAAGAACTGTCTGTGTTATCAGAGAACAGGATAAATGAGCTTGAACAAAAAATGTCTGCACAAATAAACACCGGCGAGGTATCAATGATAAACAGCTCGGAGAACCGGTCGATAAAAGTCAGCAGTGATACTTATAACGTGATAAAGAATGCGTGTGAGGTTTCAGAAAGGACAGACGGCGCACTTGATATTACGGTATATCCGCTTGTAAAGCTATGGGGCTTTCCGACGGGCAATTACCGTGTTCCGTCAAAAAACGAGATAGACACGTTATTGCAGTCGGTAGATCATACAAGCATAAAAACAAATGATGATGATATGAGCGTATCTGTTCCGACAGGTACGCAAATAGACCTCGGTGCTGCCGCAAAGGGCTATATTTCAGATGATATACGCACTCTGTTGAAAGAAAACGGAGTTGAGAGTGCGGTTTTATCATTCGGCGGCAATGTGGTAACTATCGGCTGCAAGAACGGTGAGAATTGGCGAATAGGGGTGAAGTATCCATATAGTGAGGACAATTATGCGATACTTGATGTTTCGGAAACGTCAATTGTAACGTCTGCCGCAGATCAAAGATATTTTACGGAGAACGGAAAGCAGTATCATCATATTATTGACCCGAAAACAGGTTATCCGTCTAACAGCGGTCTTATCTCTGTAACGGTCATTTGTGAAAGTGCTGTGTATGCAGATTGTTTGTCGACAGCATTGTTTGTAATGGGAAAGGATAAAGCGATAGAGTATTATAATACATATAAAGATTTTGATTTTATTATGCTTGACAGTGATAATAATATGTATTATACAAGCGGACTGAAAAATTCGCTTTCAATCAATGATGATTATTCATTTCTCAATAGTACAATAATAGCCGCAGATTAATACTGATCTGCGGCTGATCGATAATGGAGAAATTATTTTGTTTGTTCCGGCGGAAAGAATACAGAGGAATTATTTA
>JAFOMO010000269.1 GCA_017418905.1 Clostridia bacterium
AACATAAGAATTTGCTGCCTCATCTTCTGTACAATTAAAATCACTAGTCCATTGGCTCCAAGTGCCATAATCCGCAGGACATATTTTCTGATATGCGGCAAAACTGTCTTCTATTTGTAAATCAACTTTAATAAAATCAGGTTTCTGATACATTTTCATCGAATCCCCTAGAATCAATCTAATTCACATTCCATTTGCAAAATCCTTTTTGCAAATGAGCGCTTTTGCGCTGCTTTTCTTTCCTCAACAGTCATTGCATACCATTCTTCATATGTATATGCTCCGCCTGCAATAAGTTCAAGCTCCTCTTCTGAAAGCTCTACGCCCTCAGCATCTGCCAACTTTTTCAACTCTTCAATATTAGCCATAATAATATCTCCTTTTTCTAAGCTATTCAGCTATTTATTTGCACCTCAAAAGCATACACCTTCTCAATGCACCTACATTATACCCCATAAAAACAAATTTGTCAAGAAACACACCATTATATTCCCCCAAAAAAACTTACAAAGTTAAAAGTACAATTTTATACAACTGCAACAAATTTATACTAATGTCCGATAACTTTGTGAACAAATATTTGAAATTCTATTAATATTTTCGATTTATCCTATCTAACGCAATATTAACACAACCGCATAATGTTGACAAATTGTCCTTTTTACCTTATAATTATATGTAATTTTGATAAAGATTTTAGTCTTTAAAGCAGAAAATTTATTTTTAATGAGGTGAACAAAATGGCTAACCCTATTTTAACTAAAAATTCAAATGAAAAGGTCACTTCTCCCGAACAGCTTAACGACTACATAAAGGTCTCAAACGTCGGCTTGTGGCTTGTTTTGGCGGTAGTTATCGTTATGATGTCGTCTGTTCTCGTCTGGGGCTTTGTAGGCAGTCTTAACACTACCGTAAAGGCAACGGGCGTTGCCGAAAACGGAAAAATAGTCTGTTATATACCGTCCACGCAGACAGCCGCACCCGGCGACACGGTAACGGTCAACGGCGTGTCGGGAAAGGTCGTTTCGGTTTCCTATCCCCCGTTGTCGGAGAATGCCGTTTCGGAAAAGTATGACGAGTATACGGCATATCAGCTTCAATTGTCCGACTGGAATTATGAGGTGATAATAGACGCACAAAACTGCCCCGACGGAATAGTTACCGTAAACATAATCACAGGCTCTGTCAAGCCTATCTCTTTTATCTCGGGTTGAGGTGAATCATGAAGAACGATAATATTAAAATCCCCTCCCCCTCGCAGGGAAAGCCCGTAAAAGTACCCGTTGTTATGCAGATGGAGGCTTTGGAGTGCGGTGCGGCAAGCCTTGCAATGATACTTGCATACTACAAAAAATATGTTCCGCTTGAACAAATGCGGTCTGACTGCGGCGTTTCCCGTGACGGTTCAAGCGCAAAAAATATTCTCAAAGCCGCAAGAAATTACGGCTTTAAAGCTAAGGCAATGCTGTTGGGTACAGAGGGCTTGAAAACCAAAGCAAAATTCCCTTGCATAATTCACTGGAACGGCAACCACTTTGTTGTATTAGACGGCTTTAAGGGTAAAAACGCTCTTCTCAACGATCCTGCTAAGGGTACTGTTACAGTGCCGCTTGAAGAGTTCGACAAAGCTTATACTGGAATATATATGGAGTTTGAGCCTACCGAGAACTTTAAACCGGGCGGCAAGCCGAGAAGCGTTCTTGAATTTGCCAAAGAGCGTTTAAAGGGCACCGGTGCGGCTGTTGCTTTTGTTATTGTGATGACGGTGATCACTTCAATGATCTCAGTTATCAAGCCTGCTTTTGCGAGAGTATTTTTCGACAGGCTGTTGTCGGGAAGTAACGCCGAGTGGACAGCACCGTTCATGGCGGCATACATATTCTTTATTGCGGCAGAGTTTTTTGTTCTGTGTATAAAGAATATCTATAACTACAAGATCGAGGGAAAGCTTGCAATTATTGCAAACTCAAAGTATATGTGGCATATCCTCAGACTTCCAATGGAGTTTTTCTCTCAGCGTATGGCAGGCGATATTGCCGACAGACAGAGAAAGAACGAAACTGTCGCAAAAGAGCTTATACAAACTCTTGCTCCTCTTATACTCAACGCATTTCTTACAGTGCTGTATTTTCTCGTAATGCTCGGGTACAGTGTTCCGCTGGCTCTTATCGGACTTTCCGCAACGCTTCTGAATCTCATCGTAGCTAACCTTATCTCAAAGAAAAGGATCAATGTTACAAGAGTACAAATGCGGGATCAGGGCAAGCTTTACGGCATTACCGTAAACGGTATCGAGATGATAGAAACGATCAAGTCATCGGGCGCAGAAAACGGATTTTTCGGCAGATGGTCGGGTTATCAGGCAAGCGTAAATTCACAGAATGTTAGGTACGCAAAAATAAATCAGTACCTCGGAGTAATACCTCAGCTTGTTTCAAGCATTGCAGATATGACAATACTCGGTATAGGTATCTATCTCGTATTAAAGGGTCAATTTACTGTCGGTATGATCTCGGCTTTTCAGGCATTGATGGCACAGTTCAGCGCACCTGCCCAGAGCCTAATCAACGCAGGGCAGAAAATTCAGGAAATGCGCACTAATATGGAACGCATTGAGGACGTTATGAACTATAAAACAGACGTACCCGAAAATGACGATATAAACCTGCTTGATGATGATACATCATACAACAAGCTCTCCGGCGCATTTGAAATGAAAAATGTTACCTTCGGTTACTCAAAGCTTGCGCCTCCGCTTATCGAGAACTTTAATCTGTCGGTAAAGCCGGGCAGTACGATCGCCTTCGTAGGTTCGTCGGGCTGCGGAAAATCTACGCTTGCAAAGCTTGTTTCGGGTCTGTATAAGCCGTGGTCGGGTGAAATAACCTTTGACGGAAAGTCGATCGACGAGCTGAACCGTTCTGTTTTCAAAGGCTCTGTTGCAGTAGTAGACCAGGATATTATTCTGTTTGAAGATTCTATCGAAAACAATATAAAAATGTGGGACGCCTCTATTGAAGATTTTGAAATGGTGCTTGCCGCACGAGACGCACATATTCATGATGATATTATGATGCGCAACGGCGGTTACAGATATAAGGTCATGGAGGGCGGTCGTGATCTCTCCGGCGGACAAAGACAGCGTCTTGAAATTGCAAGAGTTCTTGCGCAAGACCCTACCATTGTTATTATGGACGAGGCAACATCTGCTCTTGACGCAAAAACCGAGTACGGAGTTGTTAACTCTATTCGTGACAGAGGTATTACCTGTATTATCGTTGCTCACCGATTATCGACTATCAGAGATTGTGACGAAATTATTGTACTCGACAACGGAGTAGTTGTTGAGAGAGGTACTCACGATGAACTGATGAAAAACAACGGAATGTACACAGAATTGATAACTAAAGAATAAGGAGGCGTTTTTAATGGGTTGGTTTGACGAACAGATCAAAAACAGAGTCAAGAAAGACAACGAGCTTTTCTCAGACGCATTTGTTGATATGTCAAGCGTCGTAATGGGCAGTAAAACGCTTGCGGATTCTTTAGACGAACAATCAAAGCAGGCGCATGATGCGATCAATGTAATATTGCGGTACTATCGCATAACACCGCAGGAAATACCCGTAAGTATAAAAAAGGTATGCGATCAGCTTGATTTTCTACTGCGCCCGACGGGTATTATGAGAAGAGATATTACATTAACGGGAAAGTGGTATAAAGACGGTATCGGCCCTCTTCTTGCAACTACAAACGACGACAGAGTTATTGCTCTTATCCCGGGCAAAACCTCTGGGTATCGCTTTTTTGATGCAGATGTCGGCAAGTATGTAAGAGTAACAAAAAAGAACTGCACCAAAATTAACCCCGAAGCGATTTGCTTTTATAAGCCGTTTCCCCTGCGTAAGCTGACTGTAAAGGATCTTTTGACATATTATATCGAAACGATCTCTCCGTCTGATTATGCAATGGTGATAGTATCAACGCTTTTTGCAAGTCTTATCGGATTATTGCTGCCGTATGCAAACAATATTATATTCGGTACAGTAATTGACACGGCTCAGATGAGCGTATTTTTGGCTGCTATGACACTGCTTCTGGGTACGAGTATATCTATGCTGCTTATAAATGTAATTAAGACGCTTGTTATTTCAAGAGTTAATACAAAGGTAAGTGTAGCGGTAGAATCTGCGGCAATGATGAGGATACTTTCTCTGCCTGCCGATTTCTTCAAAGAATACAGCTCAGGTGATCTTGCAAACAGATTAGGCAGGATAAATACATTATGTCAGTCTATCTCGACACTTGTTTTTTCAGGCGGTCTGACTGTACTTTTTTCGCTTGTATATGGATTTCAGATATTTAAGTATGCACCGGCTCTCGTTGTTCCGGCATTCGGAGTTATACTTGTATCTGTACTCATATTTGCGGCAGTGACCGTAATTCAGGTGAATAATTTTTCTCAGATAATGAACTATGAGTCTAAAGAAAGCGGACTTGTACTATCTCTCATTTCGGGTATACAAAAGATCAAGCTTGCAGGCGCAGAGAAAAGAAGCTTTGCACGTTGGGCAAAAAAGTATAAGCAAACAGCAGAATTGAAATATGATCCGCAGACGATAGTCAAAATCTGTACTGCGCTCATTATTGCCGTAACAAGCTTGGGTACAGTAGTAATATACAATGTAGCTTTGCTGTCAAGTATCAGAGTAGATCAGTATATGGCGTTCAATTCAGCTTACGGAATGATAAGCGGAGCGTTCATGACGCTTATAGGTATGTCTATTGAGGTATCACAAATAAAGCCGTCAATAAACCTGATACGTCCTATCATGGAAACAGAGCCGGAGGTATCACTCGATAAGCATGTAGTAACAAAAATATCGGGCGGAATAGAGCTTAACAATATCTCTTTCAGATACAGCGAGCATATGCCTAACGTAATAAACAAGCTAAGCCTTAAGATAAATCCCGGACAGTATGTTGCGATAGTAGGCAAAACAGGCTGCGGAAAATCTACGCTTATGAGAATAATGTTAGGCTTTGAGCGTCCTCAGAGAGGTGCTGTATACTATGACGGCAAGGATCTTGAAACATTAGAGCTTAAATCTTTAAGACGCTGCATAGGTACGGTAATGCAGAACGGTAAGCTGTTTTCGGGTGATATTTACTCAAATATCACCATATCTGCACCGGAGCTTTCGGTAGATCAGGCATGGGCAGCAGCAGAAACAGCAGGTATTGCCGAAGATATACGCAGAATGCCTATGGGTATGCATACACTTATCTCAGAGGGCAGCGGCGGTATTTCGGGCGGACAGCGTCAAAGACTGATGATAGCTCGTGCAATTGCACCGAAGCCGAAGATCTTAATGCTTGACGAGGCAACCTCTGCGCTTGACAACATCACACAGAAGCACGTCTCGGATTCGCTTGAAAAGCTGAAATGCACAAGGATCGTAATTGCCCACAGACTGTCAACCATACGTCACTGTGACCGTATCATAGTTCTTGATGAAGGACGAATAGTCGAAGACGGAAAATATGATGAGCTTATCGCACTCGGCGGTATGTTCGCAGAGCTTGTTGAAAGACAGAGAATAGATAAATAAAAACGAGCAGGAGGCTACCCGTTATTTGAGTAGCCGACCTCTCACACCACCGTGCATACAGTTCGTTGACCTCTCATTAGGGACAAATTCTGACGCAGGCGGTGAAGTCGCCCTACCCAAAAAGTAGGTGTGCGTATTTCGTCTGGCGTTGCCAGTTCGGTACACGGCGGTTCAATAGTTTGAGTGCAGTACCTTGTATCTTTCGAGTATGTCATCATACCCGACTGATACAAGGTATTTGTTTGATAATGATATAGAAAGCACTTGACTATTGGATATTCTCCACGGAAATCTTGCTTCTGATAATTTAGGAAACACTAAATTAATCACTTTTTGTGTACTGGACACCACTCTTGCTTGCCTTTCTTGTCAAATTGCACTCAAATCACTTGAAATACTTCAGTATTACTGCGTAATTTTTTCACAATATGCCTAAAGTTTTTTATGCGATACGGACACTCGATTTAATCGGTATTTCCATAATAATTCAAGAGGAATGGTAAACAAACACTGATTTATCACAACAATCAAACATAAATACAGCACCGTTTTTACAAGGAATGAAAAGCGGTGCTGTGTATTTTTATTCAATATTTATTTTATGTTATCCAAAAAACAAAGAGATTCCAATAGATCACATTGGCAGTGCAGATAACAAGAGTTATCAAAGTAATAATATTGAAAACTCTTGTTCCTTTTTTCATTGGTGTTTTTATCAATCCTCTTATCCAAATAATTATCAGAGTAAGCATAATTATCAAAAGAGCAAATATGGCATAAAATGTCCAAGAATATTTTTCGGGCAATTCAGTGCCGGATAATGCATTCTTTACTATAAATCGAAACTGCCATTCCTGCCGTTGTAAGACTGTGTTCATCGACAAATTACTCGATAGATTCATTAATTGATTTGTCGACGCCATTGGAGTCTGTAGCCATTGCAGATGCATTTAATATCGGATTTATTAATATGCATAAGATAAAAAGCACGATAAATGAAATAAAACACTTCTTTGTCATTTAAATAACCTCCATGAAACCGGTATTCAAAAATCAAGCAGTACATGAACCTGATGTACTGCAATAATAACCGTTGATATTAGCGTGACAATTATACCACACGCAGAAACTGTAAACCTGATAAGTATTTCTCGTCCTTTGTTTTTTCAAAACGATCTCTGTTATGGCGATATAATGCAATGATCTGAAAATCGGCTATTATAAATATTACAATAATGAATATATAAAACATTTGTATTCACCAAAGCTGATATTTTAAGTGTTATATCTAATATAATCTGTACCAGAAAAATCAGATCCTCCATTTTCAGTAATTTTTATACCAGGATAACCTTTTTCTTCTGCTCTTTCAGAAGGATTTTTCTTTTGGTTTTCACCACCAGATTTGTCTGCATTATGCACCAACACACCAGTGTCAGTAACATAATAAGTATGGAAATCTTTAACCTCAAAGTTATAGACAATTACAGGCTCATCAAGCTATTCACCATATGTTCTAGTAACAGTTGCTGTAGAACCATCTGCAAGAGTGAGAACATCTCCTTCACGCAGATCTTTTGCACTTACCCACTCATCTTCAACCCAAAATGGGTGCTGCGGTGTTGTTTCTATTATTCACCATTTACGAAGATGTGAATAATAACATCTGATTCCTTGCGGAATGCTCTTACTACTTCTTTATACTCACTCTCCCCTGTTTCGGGATTATATAAGTAACCCTTTAATAATATAATACTTATTAATAACTGAAATATCAAGGATATAAATTATTTTCGTCACATTGTTGTAGTTGTTGTTTTCATATTTGTAGGTATTGCTTTATACAAATCACCTATCTAATTACAGACACAAGCAAGCCTACAAGCAGCGCCGGTATCAATCCAAAAACAAGACCGGGAAAAAGCATTCTTTTGAGGTGGAACCACTTCTGATGATACGCCTTATCCATGTGCTCAGTACCCTCAAGGCGAAACATCGGAAGATTGGCAAACAGCACCCAATCGAGGAAAAACGTGTCGTAAGCACCTATCCAGAACATAAGTCCAAAGGTAAGAACAAAGCCCTGCATAAATGTTTTGGCACCTGCGATCAGGGAACAGATCAGCAATAGTCCGGTAAACAGCAGGATACCGAGTGATTTCGCAAATATCACTTTTTTCGATCTGTATGTAACGTCAACTCTTTCATGCGTTTTGAAATACTCCTCCCGAATGTCGGGCGGATAGTTGTGAATGCTCGCGGCGCTGTGCCTTTTTCCCACCGCTGAAAAGACAATAGCCGTAAATATTGCGGCAAATATTATTGCTTCGAAAACA
>JAFOMO010000270.1 GCA_017418905.1 Clostridia bacterium
CCGATGTTTCACGGATAGGATAAAAATATTAAGACAGTTTTTATGCGCCAATAAAGCTCAGCTTGATTTTTTGAATGATGTCATATGCTCCGCTTAAAAAGAGATTTGCTTTTGTTGTATTAAGCTTGTCGCTCTTAAAGCTGTACTTAACGTCAAAGAACATACTTATAATGACAGGCCAGATAAGTGTACTTGCACTTAATACAAGTATAACTGCCGGGATAATAACCGGTACTGTGAAAACAGTTCTGTTGTCGTGAGATACCTCAATATAGTTATGAAGACCAAAGTCCATAATCTTCTTGAATACGCTCTCTGCCTTTTTGCAGTATTCGCCAACCTTCTCAGAGTTGAATCCGCCGCTGCATTTGTTCTCATTAAATTCAGGCTGACCAAAAGGCTGCTGTGCGTAGTAGTTGTTCTGCGGCTGCGGCTGTGGCTGCGGCTCGGGCTGACTCTTTGTTTTATATGTTCTTTCAACATAGATCATTGCGTCAAGCAAGTCATTGTTATTCTTTTCCAAAGCATCTTTAGCCTGTTCCTCTGTAATACCTGTTCTGCTTACGATCTTCTCTACCATTTCTTCAATTGTCATAACAATTCACCTTCCAAATATAATAAGTCCGCTTAAATATCGTACCTATTGTTTATTATTGTCTTTTTGTTTCATCAAAACCTGTTTTGAAGTCATCCTTCATTTTTTCCGTAACATCAGCAGCCTTCTTTACTGCATTATTGACAGCATTATCAACTGTATCGTTAACGTTTAACTTTTCTATTCCTTTGCCCTCAAATGAATATTTAAGTCCTGCAAAATATCCTGCTATCGCTCCGACGACTACTGCCGGTAAGATCGGCACACTTGCAAACATTGCAATGATAAATATGAACACGGGGAGCTGAACAAGAATATTGCCGTTTTTACGAATAACAAACGCATTGTCAAAACCGTTGCCGATTATTCTTTCCGCTTTGCCTGCGGCTCTTCCCAAAGACTCGCTTACCGATCTGCCGGGATCATACGGCGGCACACCATGCGGCGGAACTACTCTGAACTGAGGTCCGTTTGGTCCCGTACCCATTGGCGGCTTATTAAATCCATAAGGTCCATGCGGCGGGAAAGGTGCGCCATGAGGCGGCATCGGCGGTACACCGAACTGTCCGTTATGCGGATGCATCTGACTGCCGGGAAAATTAAATCCATTCGGATTCGGTGCGGGAGCGTTGCTTCTTTGAAGATAAGCGTAAGCGTCGAGCATATCCCAGTTAGATTTTTCGAGTGCATCTTTTGCCTGTTCAAGGCTTACATGAGCCTTATCGCTCAAGGTTTCTACCATTTCATAGCTTTTCATTTTTATACCTCCTAATTAACAGCTTTTGTTATGATCGTCTGTTCTCTTGCTGTGAATATATGATACCCCATTAATATTAAACTAAAATGTATTCTAAATTAAAATTAGATTAAAAAGGAGTTAATTATTTTAAGATAACCGATCTATCACGGCTTTTTAACGAGTGAATAAATTATAAACACAACCTTTATTAGGGGATGCGATCACGCAAAGCGTCCCCTCTTTCAACACTTGCAAAGGGCTGGATCGCAGGGGATTTCGCCGTCTGCGGACGGCGAGCAGGGGCTCTGCCACTGCACCCTGCAAACTTTTTTGAAAAAAAGTTTGACAAAAAACTTTAATTATTCATAATTTCTTTACTCATTCAACAACCGTGACCGATCTATCGCTTATTATTGCTATATTAAATCCAATATGTTATAATTACAATAAAAAAAAAAAGAGGAATACAACAATATCATGAAAGCAAAGAAAGTGTTTAAAAGAATTTTTAAAGCAATACTTATCATTTTCGGTCTGTTACTTGTATGTATAATTATTATGTTTGTTAATCGTCAAATACATTTGAAAACAGATATTGAATACTTGAAAAGCAAAGGTTATTATAACCCTGTCTCTGTTGGGAGCTATTCTCTTAATCTGTTGGATTTTGGCAAAAAAGACGGAAAACACACTATAATTGCAATGGCAGGCTACGGAATACCCGATACTTGTATAACCATGCGAAAGATGACATTATCTCTTGAAGAAGAGAATAGAGTTATTTTTCTTGATCGAGCAGGCTATGGAGCAAGCGGTGATACAAAAAATGAAATGACTGCGGAATATATTGTCGAGGATTATCGAAAAGCACTTGAAAATGCAGGTATCAATGCACCTTATGTTCTTATGGCACATTCTATTGGCGGCGTTTATGCCACATATTGGGAGAGTAAATACCCGGAAGAAATAGAAGCAGTCGTATATATTGACGCTACAGAAATGAGATCGTTTGATCTCAGCGATAATCGGAATGTTGATGATGTTTCGTATGAAAAGCTCTTGTTGAAGCTTGATAGAATGGGCATCGGGCATATAGCTCTCCGGGCTTTTCTCCCGAAAAATTTCGATTATTCAAAAGAAGAACAGCGTATTGAGGATATTATGTCACTTATGACTGCTGATTCGGACGCATTGGTTTCAGAGGGAAAGAATAAACTTGTTAATACCACGAACGTATGGGATATGATCGTAACAAACGATATACCGAAGCTATACATAAATTCAAGCAATGCATTCCAAACAAAAGAAGAAGTATTGGAAAACGGCGGTTTAGATGATAAGCTTATACACAATCTTACTGAGCCGTATTTTTCGGGAAGTGAAGAGGAACGTGCTGAAGAGGCTTATGAGATCTATCTTGATGAACGCAAATATGTAAGAGAACATATTTTACAGCCTTATTTTGAGAAATTAGGAAATTGCGAAATGACGCTTTTACCGGGTGAACACTTGATCTATCAACAAAAGCCAGATGAATGCAGTATGATAATAAAGAATTTTCTTGACCCAACAGTTGAATAATAACACAAACAGTTGCAGGGCTTGCATTAATTTGCGAACCCTGCAACTGTTTGGATCTGTCAAAAAAATATGAGGGAAAAAGTAATTATACTTCGATATACTCTCCTGTGTGACTGTTTGTATTGAGATTGATACTGTATCTTAAAATGTTCAGGCAGTCGGAATTTGTATTTTTTCCGTCGCCGTTTACATCGGCAAGCTTTAGTTGTACATCATCAAGCTTTGTCAAGCCTATAACATATCTCTGTAGAAGCAGGCTGTCGGAGGCTGTGATCTTTCCGTCCTTATTGATGTCGCCGTACATATACTTTTCTGTTTCAGTATCGGTATCTGTATCAACGTCACTCTCTGTGTTGCTGTCGGTTCCAACATCGCTTTGTGTATCACTGTCGGTTTCAACTTCACTCTGTGTATCACTGTCTGATTCAACATCGCTTTGTGTATCACTTTCGGATTCAACATCACTTTGTGTGTCACTGTCGGATTCAACATCGCTTTGTGTGTCACTGTCGGATTCAACATCACTTTGTGCGTTACTGTCGGATTCAACATCACTTTGTGTGTTACTGTCGGATTCAATATCGCTCTGCGTATCGCTGTCGGATACAATATCGCTCTGCGTATCGCTGTCGGATTCAATATCGCTCTGTGTATCGCTGTCGGATACAATATCGCTCTGTGTATCGCTGTCGGATTCAACATCACTCTGTGTATCACTGTCGGATACAATATCACTCTGTGTATCACTGTCGGATACAATATCACTCTGTGTATCACTGTCGGATTCAACATCGGTCTGTGTATCTGTATCAGATTCTACAAGTTTTACTATTGCATATACATTTACCGTCAATTCGCTTTTGATCTTTGTTATTCTGAATGTATTATCAATGCCTGCAACCTCAGATACATCTTTGATATTTTTGTAATCACCGTTTACCTTAACGCTTGCGACCGTATAGCCATCATCGGGGATAACCGTAAAGTTTACCTGACCGTCACCTGTGGAATCTTTTTCACCTGTTGTCGAATTGCGTGAGTAAGCATTTGTTACATTTTCTTCATCTGCTTTGGTGTAGTCCTGTTTGTAATAAATATTGATTTTTGCGTGTTCTGAGTTAAAGGTTACGAGATAACCCTCATCAATACTTGTTTCGGTGTTGGTATCTGTTTCAGTAGCTGTATTACTGTCTGTTGTGTCGGTTTCGGTATCTGTTTCTGTATTTGTATCTAATGTATCGGTTTCGGTATCTGCTTCTGTATTTGTATCTAATGTATCGGTTTCGGTATCTGCTTCTGAATTTGTATCTGATATATCGGTTTCGGTGCTTATATCCGTATTTGCATCATCTGAGGTATCAGTTGTACTTACTTCTTCGGTAACATTTACAATTACAGTCAAGGCACTTTCAATTTTTGTTATTCTGTAAGTATCGGGTATACCTGCACTGTCGCAAATATCCTTAATATTTTTGAATGTACCCTCTGCATTTACGCTTTCAACTGTATAGCCGTCATCAGGGATAACCGTAAAGTTTACCTGACCGTCACCCGTGGAGTCCTTTTCGCCCGTTGTTGAATTACGGGAGTAAGCAGTCGTTACGTTCTCTTCATCTGCTTTGGTGTAATCCTGCTTGTAATAAATATTAATTTTTGCGTGTTCTGCGTTAAAGGTTACGACATAACCCTCATCAGGTGTAACATCAACCTCTGTGTAGGAGTCTGAATCTTCATTTGTATCTGCAGTGCCGTTTGCTGTCCAACCTGCATACAATGTTACATTGCCGGTAACAGCTAAACCAAAGTCATAAGCAGAAGTACAGCTGCTGTCTGTAAACCAGCCTGTAAATGTAAATCCGTCTGCGGTAAGATCGGCAGGTCTTGTTACAAATCCGCCAAGACAAATAGTTTGATTTTCGGGGGATGTTCCGTGACCGTTAGCGTTGAATACTGCGGTATAGCTCTGTGCAGTACCGCCTGTTGTTATTTGTCCGTTTGAAAGAGTCGGAGATGTATAGAATACATAGTTTACATTCTTAACTGCTGCGGCTGAAAATACGGTTTCATTATTCGACAAAACATTTATTACAGTACCTTGATTAACACTGTTTTTAGATGTTATATAACTCTGACTTCCGCTTGCGGGTATTCCGTCATTCATACCGCTGCTTCCTGCGCCGAATATAACTGCGCCATTTACCGTAAACGAGCCGTCACAGTCGATAGGCGAGTTATCGCCGCCCGAACGCATACTCCATACGATAGAATTACCGCCTGTTGCTGTAATTGTGC
>JAFOMO010000271.1 GCA_017418905.1 Clostridia bacterium
GAATTTCCACTTTCAACTTTCCACTTTCAACTTTCCACTTTCAACTTTCCACTTTCAACTTTCCACTTTCAACTTTCCACTTTACAATTAATTCCACTTTCTACTTTCAACTTTCCACTTTAAAAAAGTGTTTCCCTTGACAAACGCCCTGCAGTGTGTCATAATTAACTGGATAATAATAAATAAAAAAGGAGTATCAGTTATGCATTGGGCTGAAAAAATCGCAGATGAGCTTATAAAAAAGCAGCCGAACAAAGAAGAATATGTTTGTGCAGCAGGAATAAGTCCTTCGGGTTCTATTCATATCGGAAATTTCAGAGATATAGCAACAAGCTATTTTGTTGTTCGTGCGTTGAGAAAAAGAGGCAAAAAGGCAAAGCTTCTGTTCTCATGGGACGAATTTGACCGTATGAGAAAAGTTCCCGTAAATGTAGAAAAGGTAACAGAGGGCTTCGATAAGTATATAGGTTATCCTTATGTAGATGTACCGAACCCGTTTGATACAGACGCAGAGACTTACGCAAAATACTTTGAAGATGAATTTGAGGCTTCAATAGGCAAATTCGGAATTGAAATGGACTACCGTCACCAGGCAGAAATGTACAGAGGCGGCAAGTACAGAAAATATATACTCCACGCTCTTGAGAAGAGAGGGGAGATATTCGATATACTCGACAGCTTCCGCACACAAGACGCACAAGAGGGAGAGAGAGAGGCATATTTCCCCGTATCTATATACTGTTCGCAGTGCCACAGAGATACAACTAAGATAGTATCATACAACGACGAAACAAAGACGGCAGAGTATGAGTGCAAATGCGGCAATCATGCGTTGTTTGACTTTAACAAAGATACAGACTGCAAGCTTGCTTGGAAGATCGACTGGCCTATGCGCTGGTGCTATGAGGGCGTTGACTTTGAGCCGGGCGGAAAAGACCACGCAACCGTTGGCGGTTCTTATGACACAAGCTGCCAGATAGCAAAGAAGATATTCGGCATTGACCCGCCGCTCTTCAAGGGCTATGAGTTTATAGGTATCAAGGGTACAACAGGCAAAATGTCGGGTTCTTCCGGACTTAACCTCACACCCGAAACTCTTCTTAAAATATATCAGCCCGAGGTCATTCTCTGGCTGTACTCAAAGGTTGAGCCGAACAAGGCTTTCGATTTCTGCTTTGACGACGGAATACTCCGCCAGTACTTTGAGTTCGATAAGCAGTATACACAATACATAGAGGGCAAGGCAGACGAACACGTTTCTTCTGTAATAGAATACAGCCTTGTATCCGATAAGCCGATAAAAACTGTTCCAATGAGCTTGCTCGTACAGCTCGGTTCTATCGTTGACTTTAACGTACCTATGATAGAAACTGTATTCGAGAAGATAGACAGACCGTTCAAGTATGCCGACTTTGAAGAAAGACTTGATCTTGCTAAGTATTGGCTTGAAAACTGTTCGCCCGAGAGCGCAAATAAGCTTTTGCCAATGCGCAACTGGGAGGTTTACAACGCTCTTACAGACGAGGGCAAGCAGGAGATTGCTGTTCTGTATGAGTACCTCAAAAATAATACATACGGTCTTGACGAGCTTAATACAAAGCTTTACGACGTTCCCAAAAAGGTATTCGGTGAGGACGCAGAAAACCTCAAAGCATTGCAGGGCGATTTCTTTAAGAGTGTTTACAGACTTCTGTTGGGCAAAGATAAGGGTCCGAGACTTTATCTGTTCTTGTATGCGATAGACAAAGAAAGCTATCTGCATTTGCTTGACTTCTCAACACCTATGACCGAGGAGGAAAAAGCCCCGAAGGCGGTTGAAGCTGTCGAGGAAGAAGAGCAGGTATTCGGTGAGCCCGATCCCATTGCACCGATAAAGCCCGAGATGACGTTTGACGACTTTGCAAAGGCTGATTTCAGAGTGTGCAGGATATTGAAGTGCATTGAAATACGCAAGTCGCACTCTTGCTATAAGCTCACTGTATTTGACGGACTTAAAGAGAGAGTTATCGTATCGAGCATAAAGCACTACTACAAGCCCGAACAGCTTATCGGCAAAAAGATAATAGTTGCCGCAAACCTTGCGCCTACAAGAATTACAGGCGTTACAAGCGAGGGTATGCTTTTAGCTGCAACAAATAACGCTTGCGGCTGCAAGGTGATATTTGTTGATGACGCTGTACCGGAAGGAACGGCGATCTGTTAATTCAATGTGCAGTGTGCAATTACGCAGTTATAAATAATAATATAAAGTACAAAGCCCACGAACAAGGTTATTGTTTGTGGGCTGTAATTCAATGTGCAATTACGCAGTAATAAAGGAAACACTGATTAAATCTTTATATCATACGAATATAATTCTTGCTCTGTTAAACTATGAGGCAATGATGTTCAAAAAGTATTGCAAGCAACAATTGCACATTTCACATTAAACAAAGAGTTCCGGGTGCATTCTGCTGTAATGAAAAATGTACTGCTGTGCAATTCCGCCGTATTCGCCGAAGTCCTCAGGCTTCATTTCGGGGAAAAGTACAGCCATTGCACGCTTCATCCATACATCAAGCGGAAAGCAGTCTAAACGGTGCAGACCGTACAGCAGGGTGCAGTCTGCAACCTTTATGCCGACACCCGTAATTTTCATAAGCTCATATCGTGCGTCGTTTATCTCCATTCTGCGAATAGCTTCAAGATCAATTTCACCGCCTGCAACCTTTTTTGCGCCGTCGATTATGTATCTTGCCCGAAAGCCTGCCCTTATCGGCGCAAGCTCTTCGGGTTCGAGTGCGGCTATACGCTCGGCAGAGGGAAAAGTGAAACAATCTTCGTCTATCTGTTCTCCAAAGCTCCGGCACAGTCTTTCTACAATACCCTTGATACGTGGTATGTTGTTATTCTGCGATATTATGAACGAGCAGAGAGCCTCCCACGGTTCTTGGTTGAGAATACGAATACCCGGGGCAAATGCGGCGGCTTCCTTTAGTATCGGGTGTATTGCTTCAAGACTTTTGCGAATTTGTCCGTAATCGCACTCTAAGTCGAGATATTTTTTCCAAATCGCTTCAAAGTCGCTTTCGTCTGTACCGTCAATGATAAGGTCTGAACCCTCTGCTTTTATGGTAACAACTTTTCCGTATGCAATACCCTTAAAAGAACCGTCGGTCTGTTCTTTCCAGCGGAAAGCCTGCCCGCAGTCGAGAGTCTGAGCGGCATTGAAGTCTTTAATATCTTTTACAGTCATCATAATTACTCTTGTTCTTCCTTGACGATACGTCTTGAAGTGAGAAATTCAACGCTTCTCTCGATAGCGTCCTTTGAGTTGCCCCAGTCCTGCCCTTTGCTGCGGTAGTCGAACATTGAACAGAAGTGAGTGACATCACTCTTTAATGTTTCGAGATAACCGCCTGCAAGTTTTGCGGTATCGCTGTAAAACTCCGGCAGAATTTTAGAAGGAACGCCTCTGTTCACAGCGGCAGCCATTAAGTCTGCGTAATGCTCCATACAAATGAACTGCTGTTCGTTGTAAAGACGCTTGAACTCGCTGTCGTTTACATAGCTGCTGAAAATAGTCTGATACATATGAGCCATTCCCCAGTCAACCTGATCGCACACAAAACAGCTTTTGTACTGAGCGTGTATAGCGGCTATTTTCTTTTTGTCGGGCTTGCCCTTTACGTCTTTGGGCATGAGGTCTGTTTTCAGCTTTTCGAGGTGACTTTCAAGTATAAGAGCGTTTGAAAGCCTTGTGCCGCATTTAAGCATCATACAAAAATGATCGTAACAAAAGCCCTTTTCGTTTGTGGTGATTCTTA
>JAFOMO010000272.1 GCA_017418905.1 Clostridia bacterium
ATACACCCTAACAAATTCCCACTCGCTATGCTCGGAAATCAGCCGTGTGTAATAATCCACCTGTGCAGCAAAACTTGTCTGTTGGTCGATGTGATCTGTTGATACTCGTGCAAAGAGACTTCTTCAAATCTCAACTCTCAAAACTCCAAATTCAATTATGCTCCTGCGCTTTCGTATGCCGATATACCTTTATTCCATATCAAAATAGAAATGATAAACAGTATAGAAGAAATTGCTATAACTCCACCTATATTGAATAAAGGATCGCTGCCTGTAAGAATATATAACGATAGATAATAGCCTGTAAATGCAAACGGAATTATATACGTTACAAATATTCTTACAGGAAGGCTGTATATTGTCGTCGGGTATTTTGAAAACTCGTTCATACCGTAAACCATTTGTATAATAAATCCGCTGCTCTTCATCCAGAATGCAAATGAAGATGTTATTATTTTCAGAGATGTATATATAAGTGCGGCAAACGGTACTGTGATTATCGACAGTAATACTGTGCTTACCGTAATATGCAGATCTGCTTTCGGTGCGGCATATAACAAAAGTCCTATTCCGACAACAAGCTCCCCTATTGCGTCTACCTGAAATGTTTCGGCTATTACGTGAAATAACGGGTTTATCGGTCTTAAAAGGTATTTATCAAAATCACCTTTCTTTACAATAAAATATCCTACGCACCATAGATTGTCTGTAAGCAAATGATCGAGCCCTTTCGGTATCTGCGAAAAACCGTATATAAACAATATCTGTTCAAATGTAAAGCCAGAGAGCTGCGGTATCTGAGTGAATATGATGAATATGAAAGCAATTCCTATTGCCTGATCTATAAGAAAGCTTACAGCACCCGTCAAGAAATCTGCTCTGTACTCCATTATTCTTTTGAGGTTCTGAGCCGCAAGCAATGTGTATATTTTCCGGATTCGTCTCATAATGTCAACCCCCTTGTACAGAAAGCTTTTTTATTGCGCCGAGCCATATAAGCTTTGAAAATCCATACAGCAAAACTGCCCACACTGCCTGAAGTCCTAAACGGAACAGCATCTCGTTTACTTCGTATTTTCCCATATATATCATTACGGGAGTATACGCCATAGATGCAAACGGCATATATTCAAGACATACCCTGAGTGTTGAAGGCATAAATGCAAGCGGTATGAGCGATCCCGACAAAAAACCGATCAAGCTGTTTTTCAGAATATTTATTCCCCACAGATTTTTTACGTAAAATGCTATGAATCCGAAACACAGGTTTACTCTGAAGGATATAATATACGCAAGCACTACACTTAATAGATAGAGAATGAAGTTTACAGCATTGAACATTATTACTCCCGTTGTACGAAATCTGTATATTTCCAAACCTATTATTATCGGGAGCAGAAGAACTGCAACCTTTATCATAACTTCGCCAAGCTCAGAAAACATATAACTCAGATCGGTATTAACAGGTTTCAAAAGGCGCATACTTATACTTCCGTCTCTTATTTCCTCTCCTATTGTGGTGCTGACAGAGCTGTATGTAAGCTGAGTAGTTGTGTTCGATAAAAAGAGATATACAACCATATCAGCCATAGAAAAGCCGAAAAATTCTCCTCCGCCTGACGATTCAAAAACAGCCTTCCACAGGTAGAACATTACAAAGCAGTAAATAAGACCGCCTATTACAAAGCCTATAAAATTCATTCTGTATATTATAAGACTTTGAACACCAGCCTGCATAAAAGGTACATAACGCTTTAATATCTTACTCATCAGATGCGCCCCCCTGCCTGTACAGACTGCGAATGATCTCTTCGATATCTGCGTCTTTAACGGAAATATCCTTTACCTTTGTAAGAGAAAGAGTATAACCGAGCATTTCGCCGACAGGTATTTTTTTACTGTTGAATTTTACTTTAAAGCTGTTTTGTTCTCTCTCTACTACAAGATCGCTTTTTTTGAGGTTCAGACCTTTTCTAAACTGTTCCTCTGTAAGCTTTGACGAATTATCGGTTTCAAAAACAAGCTCTCTTGTCTGTCCGTAATTTTCACGCAGTTTATGCAGTGAACCGTCATAAACATTTTTACCTTTATCAATCATTACTATTCTGTCACAAAGAAGCTCAATATCACTGATATCATGAGTTGTAAGCACAACAGTTGTTTTTTCTTCTTTATTGATCTTCATGATAGCCTGTCGGATATTATCTTTTACTACAACATCAAGACCGATAGTCGGTTCGTCCAGAAACAGAACCTTCGGAGAATGCAGCATCGATGCAGCTATGTCTGCTCTCATTCTCTGACCCAGTGAAAGAGTTCTTACGGGAGATTTTATGAACTTTTCAAGCTCAAGTACCTCGTTTAGAAAATCCATTCGTTTCTTGAATTTATAATCATCTACTTCATATATTTCCTTTAATACATGGTATGTTTCCTGCAGAGGCAGATCCCACCAAAGCTGTGTTCTCTGTCCAAATACCGCACCTATCTCTTTGACATATTTTTTTCTGTCGTTTGTCGGTATTTTGCCGTTTATGCGGCATTCTCCGCTTGTGGGTGTAAGAATACCCGTAAGCATTTTTATAACAGTTGATTTTCCTGCACCGTTCGGACCTATAAAGCCGAGTATTTCTCCCTCGGGAACGTGAAAGGTTATATCATCGGCAGCAACTACTATCTCTTTTTTAGGATTGAAAAGTGCTTTAAAGCTGCCTTTAAGACCGGGGTCTTTCACTGTTTTTTTGAATTCTTTTCTCAGATGTTCTGCATATATCATTTTCTTCTTTTCCCTCTTTTCGATTCTTCCTTTTTCCTTTTTCTTTCACTTATAGCGATATTCTTAAAGAACTGTTCCTTCTGTATGAGGTAGTCCTTTGCATTATCGCTGTACTTAGCCTCAGTGTTGAGCTTTTTGTAGCTCTCAAAGCGTGTCTCTTCAAGATCTCCGCTCTCTATCGCTGCACGAACAGCACACCCCGGTTCTGTTTCGTGTCTGCAATTGCGGAATCTGCATTTTTCGGAAAGAGCTTCTATCTCTGAAAAAGCATTGTTCAGACCTACCGATACGTCCCACATTCCAAGCTCACGCATACCGGGAGTATCAATAATAATAGTTCCATTTTTGAGCATAATAAGCTCTCGGTGAGTGGTAGTATGTCTGCCCTTGCTGTCGTCTTCTCTGATACCGTTAACGTCCATTATATTCTTTCCCGCTAAAGTATTGACAAGACTTGATTTTCCAACGCCCGAAGAACCTAAAAACACGATAGTTTTTCCCTTTTGCATATATTGTTCAAGCTCATTCATTCCATAGCCTGTTTTTGAACTTACAATGCATGTTCTCACACCCTCGGCAACTCTGCTTGTTTCAAGAATATAGGGCAAATAATCGTCTGTAAGATCAGCTTTTGTCAAAATGATAACAGGGTCGGCTTTCGATTGCAGTGCGGCGGTAAGATACCTCTCCAGACGCTTAGTATTAAAGTCGTGATTCATAGACTGCATTATGAATACATAATCGAAGTTTGCCGCAACAGCCTGCTCTCCCCTGCCTTTATCGGGATCACGTCTTGAAAAGAATGACCTGCGTTCAAGAGTTTTGATAATTCGGCTGTCGCCGTCGTTTTGGTAGTCTATCAAAACAAAGTCGCCAACCGTGGGAAATGTTTCTCCATCGAAATAGTACTCTCTGCCTTTTAGCTGTGCATAGCCCTCTCCAAACTGCGAAACTATTCCGAAGCGTCCTTTATGAACCGAGATCACTCTTGCGGGAATACCTCTGTTATCACCGTTGAGCATATCATTATTAAAGCCATAATCAAAAATATTCAATTTTTATTCCTCCAAATTCAGTTGTTATTAAAGATTCGTTTTTATTGTAATTTTACATCAACTGAAAACGGGTACAAAAATGCCGCAGAAATCAACCTTTATTAGGATCTCTGCGACTAAATAGAATATAAAAAGCACACCCTTTCAGAGTGTGCTTGCAGCAGACAATGATCACGAAAGGTTTATTTTAGCGGCACAACAACAAAAGGGTACAACTATCCCTAATTGCAATATGCGCCAATATTCAGTTATCTGTAAAATACCTCTATAACTATCATACTAATACTCCTTTCACGCCTGCACATAAATACCATTGGCAAGCTTACAAGTGAAAGTATACCACTATGTTATTAACTTGTCAATAGTTTTTTAAAAATTTATTTACAATTTTATCTTATTTGCTCTTTCCATTTGTGCTCAATCGAAAAAACGAGATCGATCGCTTTGATTTCTTCATAAATCCCCACACTCATCGTTTGCAAAAGGCATTAACCATCTTAGAAAACTTTTTCATCAATTAGCATAAGCACCAAATTTGTATATAAAAATCCACCGTCAAGGAGCGGATCTGCACCTTAACGGTGGGGTAGTTATGGGTTTACAAATTTTAGTTTTCAATAGGCAAAACTGCCTGATTTATAGTACATCTCAAAAATACACAATGCGTCTTTTGCGTTAACTTTGCCGTCACCGTTTACATCACCTTGTCGGTAAATCAAAATACTGTCTATAACCGGTTTACACTGCAAATAATACACAAATCGCACATTCCGTGTTTTTAGCTCAATGTACTGTTATTCCATTTTTTACTTATCTTCTACTAAAAACGTCGAGAAATCTATTTCTTCACCAACATGTGATTTTACTTTAATATTAATAGAATAACGAAGAATATCGAGTGCGTCGCGCGTTGTAATATAACCGTCGAAATCAACATCAGCAAGAATTAAAGCTTCTTCATTTAAAGTGATCAAACGTACTGCGGCTCTTTGTGCATGCAAGCTGTCGCGGGCAGTGATCTTTCCGTTTCTGTCAACATCACCTATAAGATCTACTTTCTTTGGTGTATCAGGTGAATCGGGATCTGTGTTGTGGTCAGTGTCAGTATCGCTGTTGTCGCTGTCACTATCGTTGCTGTCGGTATCGCTGTCATTGCCGTTGTTGCTGTCGGTATCGCTGCCATTGCCGTTGTTGCTGTCGGTATCGCTGCCATTGCCGTTGTTGCTGTCGGTATCGCTGCCATTACCGTTGTTGCTGTCGGTATCGCTGCCATTGCCGTTGTTGCTGTCGGTATCGCTGCCATTGCCGTTGTTGCTGTCGGTATCGCTGCCATTACCGTTGTTGCTGTCGGTATCGCTG
>JAFOMO010000273.1 GCA_017418905.1 Clostridia bacterium
AAGGGAATATTGGGAAAAAGTCAGTATTCATGCGGTTTTTACAATATTCCCAACCTAAAGATTATAAGGGAATATTGTAAAAGTATAGGTTTTAAGCCATTTTCTTCAATATTCCCTTTTAAGTTTATTATTAAGGGAATATTGAGGATTTGCACCAATATTCCCACCAACATTCCCACCTGGGAATATTGTAAAAGTATAGGTTTTAAGCCATTTTCTTCAATATTCCCTTTTAAGTTTATTATTAAGGGAATATTGGGAATAATGTAAAACTGAAAATGCAAAACGGAAAAATATCCGACAACCAAAACTCCACACTCAACTCTTATAATAAACGTCATTGAAAAAAACTGATTGACTAATAGCGGATAGTGAGATGTGTGGTGTGATAAAAACATAAATATTTCCACTTTCCACTTTTAAAATAATTCCACTTTTAAAATAATTCCACTTTCCACTTTCCAATTTCCACTTTCCACTTTCCAATTTCCACATTAAAAATTCCACTTTCAACTATCTGCTTTTACATAAACAAGTCCGCTCTTACATATAATGAACTATAAAAAAGCTGGGAGTAGATAGCATTGGAATATACAGATAAGAATATAAGACCGAAACGAGGGCTTAATGACATATTGCCGCAGGATATTACAAATACGCCGAATATTCAGCTTTTCGGAGATAAGCAGATAACCGTTGACGGCTGTAAGGGTGTTGACGAGTACACCGATTTATACATAAAAATAAAAACAAACGGCGGCTTGATCTCGATAGGCGGCAGATACCTCAATATCAAGCTGCTAACAACCACTTCAATTATTGTTGAGGGGAAAATACTCAGCGTTGCATTTGAAGATTGGCGGTGACTGTCGGTGAAGATAATCAGGTTTTTTAAGGGATATGTCACGCTTGAATTGTCGGGAAGTATGCCCGAAAGGTTTGTGAATGTGCTTATACAAAACGGCGTTGCCGTGTGGGGCGTGAAAAGTATTAACGGCAATGTTTATTGCCGTACCTCGGCAGGAAATTTTAAGTATATAAAAAGGCTTGTTAAAAATAAAAGCGTAAGTGTACACATAACAGAAAAGCTCGGTCTGCCGTTTATTCTGAACAAGCATAAAAACAGAAAGGGTCTGCTTGTCGGGGCTTTTCTGTTTTTTGCGGTATTCAGGCTTCTTTCTTATTTTGTCTGGAATATCGACTATTACGGCTTTGATAATATGAGCGTTTCTCACGTCAAAGACGTTATGCAGAGCGTGGGAGTATACGAGGGTGCGTATAATAAGTTCGACAGCCTCAGCGACTTGCGCAACAAGGCTTTGATAGCTTTAGGCAATGCGTCGTGGATAACCGTAAACGTTGACGGCACAAGCGGAGAGGTCAATATTACCGAAACGATAAAAGCCGAACCCGAAACGGATACTCCCTGCAATATAGTTGCCGATTGTGACGCTCAGATAATCAGAGTTGACGCACAAAGGGGAATGTCTGTCGTTAAGTCGGGTGACGCTGTTGCAAAGGGCAATCTGCTTATCAGCGGTATAATTGAAACTCCCCTCGGCAGTACAGTTATAGATACGGCACAGGGGGCAGTAATCGCAAAGACCTCTCGTACACAAGAGATAATTGTACCAAAGCAGTATATATACAAAAGTATTGATACAAACGCTATGCAAAGAAAGAACGTAAAACTTTTCGGTATACTCATACCGTTAAGCTTTCATAATGTCGGTGCGAACAGAGAGTATCTTTCTTTCACAGACGAACAGCGACTTGAATTTCACAACAGAAAAGCGTCACTATCAATTCTAAGCGAAGATATATACTATTATACGGACAAAAACGTAATAATGACGGAAAAGAACATAAACGACTATATAAATACTGAATTGCTCTTGCGTGAAGTGTTTGAATACGGCGACAAAAAAATAATCGGCAGGAGTATAAACATCACTGCCGAAGAAGATAATTACAATTGTATAGCTGAGTATGAGCTTGAAGAGGATATTGCAGTCAAAAAACAAATACTCTTTGAATAATGCGCATATACATAATCAAACCAATTCTTCATTGTATGCGAATATACTTCCGACTTTGTTATACTAAGGAATCGTCAAGAAATAATTCTTCACCTGAATTGCACAACTTATTTCTTGACAATTCCTAATGGTTAATGCTCAACTCTTAAATCTAAGAACTCTACCCTCATAAAAAGAACGGTTCAAATGATATTCTAATCAAATGAACCGTTTTTTAAGTATAAAGGATAATATTGAATTAACTTTTGGTATAGCATAGCAAGAATTATATTCTCATGCAATAAACACACGGTTTCAATACGTTTGACAGCATAATTGCGCATTGCGAATTTTAAGTGCTGCTTTGGTAACTAAAATAATCGGAACTTGAGCAGTCAAAGCTCGGAATAAACTCCTCGTCTGCCGCCGATAGCTCCTGAACAAAGCCGTCCATGTCAAGCTCGATTGCGTGGTCTACTACCTCGTCATACTCCTCTTGCGTTATCTTGCGGTTTATTTCGGGGTATTTGTACGCTTCTCCCGAGGGTACATATTGACCCATTACGCTTACAAGAACCTTGTCACCGTAATATGCTCTGATAGTGTCAAGTATCGCAAGACTGTCTTTTGTATGATTCGGCAGTACCAATACACGAACTATCGTTCCTCTTTGTATAATGCCGTGTTCGTCATATACGGGCTTTCCCGTTTGGCGAACCATTTCTTTTATTGCCGCTATTGCTGTTTGCGTATAGTCAAACGCTCCCGAATATTTCAGCGCAAGCCTGTTGTCGCTGTATTTGAAATCGGGGAGATATATGTCTATGTACCCCTCCAAGCGTTTCAGGCTCTCTACCGTTTCATATCCGCTCGAGTTGTAGAGTACGGGTATCTTCGGGCGGTATATCTTAAAGCTTTCAAGCACTGCCTCTATAAAGTGACTTGCGCTTACTAAGTTTATGTTATGCACGCCCTGATCTTCAAGATTGCGGTAACAGTTTGCAAGCTGTTCAGGCGTGATGAATGTTCCTACGTGGTTTACGCTTATCTCGTAATTCTGGCAGAAAACACATTTGAGAGTGCAGCCGCTGAAAAAAATAGCGCCGCTGCCCTTTGTGCCGCTGATACACGGCTCTTCCCAATAATGCGGTCCTACTCTTGCAACCTTCGGACTGAGTCCCATTTGACAATATCCGTCGCCTTTTAACAGTGTTCGCTCCACTCCGCATTTATGGGGACAGGCGGTACAGTGGCTTATTGTTTGCATTGCAGACTCTCCTTTCGGTTAAAATTATGCATATATATTTTACCAATTCAAAAGAGGTAAATCAATAGAATTTTACAATTAATTTCATTATTTGTTTAAAAAGGAAACTTGCATAAATTATAGTATCATGATAGAATTATTATATATACTTTCAAGGGGCGAATTTTGTTGTATTATGAATATCAAAGCTGAAAATCTTCGGGATCAAACTTTGGCAGAACAGGCGGCTTGAAGGGTTTTCTCAAAAGCGGATTATATGAAAATTTCCTGCACTTCCCGTCAATGACAGCTTTATTTTTAACGCATATCTGCTCACCGTTTGCAGCCGTTATGCAGTGGTCACAGTAGGAACAGTCAACAGCTATGTTGTTTCCGAATAGTTTAAAAAGCATAAACAATCACTTTCCTGATTATAAACGTCGAATTATATTATAATTGTTTTTATACCGATAATATTTCTAAAGGAGAATTAACAATGATTTTTAACAGCAATACCATGCAGCTTGAATTTAAGAACGCATTAGCTTATCTTACCTTTAACGAATTAAATAAGATACCGAATATTAAGCACGCTTTTTCGACAAGGCTCGGCGGAGTGAGTACGGGTGAGTTTACATCACTGAATATGTCGTTTAACAGAGGCGACAGTGACGAAAACGTGACCGAAAACTATAAAAGGCTTTGCAGTGCTTTAGGTATAAGGTATGAAGATCTTGTCGCCTCGGCACAAGACCATAATACCACAGTACGAAGAGTGGGAGAGGCTCAGAAGGGTATAGGCATATACAAGCCAAAGGATATGCTGAGTGTGGACGGACTTATCACAAACGAAAAGGGCGTTGCATTAGTCACTTATTTTGCCGATTGTACACCCATACTTCTTGTTGATACTAAGCTCAATGCGATAGGCGCATGTCACGCAGGCTGGAGAGGTACGGTATCTCGCATAGCACAGATAACTGTCGAGAAAATGACAGCCGAGTTCGGCACAAACCCGAGGGATATTATTGCAGCAGTAGGCCCTGCAATCGGAAAATGCTGTTATGAGGTAGACAGACCCGTTGCCCAAAGGTTCATTGACCTTGAATTGTCTGAAGCTGTTGTACGGGATATTGGCAGCGGAAAGTATATGGTTGATCTGCTTTCTGCAAATAAGCAGATACTCATGCAGTCGGGAGTTAAGGAGAGCTCGATAGTATGCAGCGACGTATGTACAAAATGCAATTGCGATCTGATATGGTCACACCGTGCCACAGGGGGCAAAAGAGGCGGAATGTGTGCAATTCTTGAAATATTGTGACAAGTAAATGAAATCTGTTGTTGAAAGTAATAAAAATATTTTTGCAGAGTTGTTGAAAACACAGAAAATAGTTTTATTCATAAAATAGAGTTGAAACCGTTAAAATGATATGTTAAAATTAAACAGTAATAATGGGTACGGACTGCTTTGCAAAAACTTCTGTGTCTATTCTGTTCGGCAATACAAATGAGGTCTAAAATCTAAAATTGAAAGGAAGAGCAAACAATGAAAAATCCAAAGGCTTTGCTGTCTGCAATTCTGACTGTGGCAATGCTTGCGTCTATGGCTGCAATTCCCGGTGCGGCTTCCGAAACACAAGCTTCACAGGCGGCAGAAATAGGTGTAAAGGCAGATACCGCCGTATCTGCTGAGGGCGATCCTTCAACATTCTCGTGGGATAATGCTACCGTTTACTTCTTGATTACAGACAGATTTAAGAACGGCGATACTTCTAACGACAATGCATACGGCAGACAAGATATAAACTTAGGCGATAACCGTGCGCTTATGCATGGCGGTGACTTCGCAGGTATTACTCAGGCTATCAACGATAACTACTTCAACGATCTCGGTGTTAACGCTATCTGGCTCACGGCTCCTTATGAGCAGATACACGGCTATATCCAGGGCGGTCCCGGATACGCTCACTATTCGTATCACGGTTATTACGTACTCGACTATACCGAAACAGATCAGGCTCTCGGCTCGAAAGAGGAGTTCAGAAAGCTTGTTGATACTGCTCATGAACACGGTATACGTATCATTATGGATATAGTTATGAACCACGCAGGCTATAACTCCCTTAAAGATATGAACGATTACGGCTTCGGTAACCTTAAAGACGGCTGGGAAGCAGTATACAACGGCGGCGACGTTGATAACTACCACAGCGTTATAGATTACGACAACGGCGCAGACAAATGGGGCAAATGGTGGGGTCCCGACTGGATTCGCTGCGGTGTTGCAGGTTATACAGAGGGTGAAGGCGGCTCAGACCTTACAAGATGTCTTGAAGGCTTGCCGGACTTTAGAACAGAGTCAACAACACAGGTAGGTATTCCTCAGCTTCTCCAGACAAAGTGGGGTATGGAAGGTACTCTTGCGGCTAAAACAGCTAAGTACGGTTCTACCGGTACAGTAACAGGATATATTTCAACATGGCTCTCCGAGTGGGTAAGAGAATTTGGTGTTGACGGTTTCAGATGTGATACCGCAAAGCACGTTGAATTCGGCTCTTGGAAGCAGCTCAAAGATAAGTGCGTTGAAGCACTTGCAGACTGGAAAAAGAATAACCCCGACAAGAAGCTTGACGATCTTCCGTTCTGGATGACAGGTGAGTGTTGGGATCACGGCGTAGGCAAAGACGGCTATTATACACAGGGCGGCTTTGACTCAATGATTAACTTTGAATGTACAGGCGGCGGTATTCTCGACGCAGGCTCGGTAGGCGGCAAATACAGCGACTACGCAGCGGCTATCAATACAGACGATTCGTTCAACGTACTTACATATATGTCATCTCACGATACAACATTGGCAAGAGGCGACAACTATTATCTCGGTTCTGCATTCCTTATGCTTCCCGGTGCTGTTCAGATCTTCTACGGCGACGAGACAGCCCGTGAAAAGGTTTCGGGCTTTGACGACAGCTTTAAGGCAGGTCACTGTCTCAGAAGTGATATGAACTGGGGACAGAATGACGATCTTCTCGCACACTGGCAGAAGGTAGGTACATTCCGTAACAAGCATATCGCAGTAGGCGCAGGCGCAAACGTATCTCTTACAGCTTCTTCGGGTGTTGCATTCGGCAGAACCTACAAGAAGAACGGTATCGAAGATAACATCATAGGTGTTGTAGGCGCAGCCGCCAATACAGATGTTACTATCAATGTAGGCGACGTATTCGAGGACAACACAACTGTTATGAACTATTATGACGAGTCTGTATACGCAGTAGTGGACGGTACGGTTACAGTTAACAGCGGCGAACACGGCACTATCCTTTTGGAGAAGAGCGAGGGTGGCATAATAGCTTATGTTAAGGGCGCAGCTTCCAACTTCAAGGATACTCTCGACGTTACAGTTACACTTGACGGTATTGACGAGGTTAAGCTCTGCGTTGACGACGGCAACAAGTTTATGGCTAAGAACGGCGATACATTTACTATCGGTGAGACTGCATATCCCGGTGATACAGTAGTAGTAAAGATGTACTTTACAGACCAGAAGGGCAAGGACGTTGAGAAGTCGTTCAAGTTCAAGAAGGACAGCGATGGCAACGACGTTGACCAGCGTTCAGACAAGGCAATAGTACACGTACACACAAGCCTCTCCGCACCGAATATCTATGCATGGCAGGGCGACGGCACAACTGCCGTTAAGCTTGCAGGCGATTGGCCCGGCACAGCACTCAGCACTAAAGACGACGACGGCTTCTATGTAATAGACCTTACCACAACAGACGCATACAATATCATCATAAACAGCGGCGGCGGTCAGACAGGCGACGTTACGGGACTCAAGGGCGAAACATGGGTAACAGTTGACGATAAATTCGGAGTTAAGACTTATACATCAAAGACAGACGCTTTGAAGGCAATAGGTGTAGATGTTCCCGAATCTGATTTTGCGGCACTCAAGAAGGTTTGCCGTGAGATCAAGAACTTTGAAGAATCAGAGCTTACATCTGCTTCACGCAGTGCGGCTATGAGTGTAGTATCAGAGGCAGACACACTCATTGCAAAGGGCGAGAAGAATGTTGATGCGGCAGACGTTACTGCTATGTACAAGAAGGTTCTCGCAGCAAGACAGGCTCTTGTACTGGCTAACCCGAAGGTTGACGCCTTCAAGTCGGGTGACACTACTATTAAGGGTAAGGCTGCAACAGAGGCTGAGGTAACTGTTGAGATCGACGGCAAGAAGTATAATGCAACGTCAGATGATATTACAGGCGCATGGTCTGTAACCGTTCCGGCAGTAAACGATTCAACAGTAGCTAAGGTTTCCGCAGTCAAGAAGGAGATCGCTTCGGGTACTGTTTCGGCAACGATAAACGGTACAGATACATCTGATGAAGATACAGATACAACAACGACCGATACTACAACAGACGAGGGTACTGATACAGATACAGCAACAGATACTTCCACAGACAAGGGTACTGATACAGATACAGCAACAGATACTTCCACAGACGAGAGTACCGACAGCGACGAGCCTGTAACACCGGGCGACGGTGATGTAAACGGCGACAAGAAGACATCTATCCGTGACTGCTCTATGATACTTCGTGCAGACGTTGGTCTTATCACATTGACAGACGCTCAGAAGAAATCCGCAGACGTTGACGGCAACGGCAAGGTAGAAACTAAAGACGCTTATGTGCTTCAGGCTAAGGTAACGGCAAACTACAAAGGTTAATTCGCAATTCGGCAGGCGTGCGCCTGCACGCAATAATGCGCTTATACATAATAAAAGCGAAACTGTATTGCATGCGAATATTATTCCTGCTATGCTATACTAAAAGTCAATTCAATATCTTACTAAAAAAACGGTTCATTAGATATTATATCTTTTGAGCCGCTTTTTTTAGTTTTGAGAGTTGAGATTTGAATACAATTAGCAACTCAGTCTTGGCAAAAAGTAAAAATTGATTACCCCCTCCGTCACAAGGTA
>JAFOMO010000035.1 GCA_017418905.1 Clostridia bacterium
AAAGCGACTGAGCAAAATCCTTTGACTATGTACTTATTGTATGTTAGAATATACAAGTACGGAAATAGAGAAAAACAAAGTAAAAAAGAGAAAGAAAAAAGAAAAGGTGTACGAATATGGGAATTTATTCGATGTGTAACCTGTTGGGAGGTCTTGCATTCGCTTTGTTTGGTATGACGCTCATATCAAACGCACTGGAGAAAATGGCAGGCGGCAGACTTGAAGCTTTGCTGAAAAAGTCCAATACCTCGCCTGCAAAGGGGTTACTCTTTGGCGGACTGCTTACGGCGGCTGTGCAGTCGTCGTCATCTGTTATGGTAATGCTTGTAGGTCTTGTAAACTCGGGCATACTTCATCTCGGGCAGACGGTAAGCGTTATTATGGGTTCAAATATCGGTACTACCGTTACAGGCTGGATATTGGCTGTGACGGGCATTGAAGCCGATCACCCTGCCGCACGAATGCTTAAAGCAGAGAATATTTCGGCAATACTTGCAATTTCCGGCGTGTTGCTTATAACGAACTTTAAATCGGATAAAAAGAAAAGCATTGGTTCTGTTTTGGTGGGATTTTCAATTCTTATGGCAGGTATGAGCAGGGCTGTACTGAGCTTTCACGATATGACCGATATGTCTGTGATGAAGTCGTTTATCACTGTTCTGGGAAATCCGTTCTTCGGCTTTATTATCGGAATACTGTTTACGGCTCTTATTCAAAGCTCGTCTGCGTCTGTGGGAATGCTCCAGGCGTTCACCGTAACGGGCGGACTTACTTTTTCTATGGCAGTACCCATTGTTATGGGGCAGAACATAGGAACTTGTATTTCTTCTGTAATATCAAGTAAAGACGCAAACAAAAACGCAAGGCGAGTTTCACTTCTGCACCTGCTTTTTAATGTGCTGGGTACAGTCATACTGCTTTTGATATATTGTATTGCCGACTTCTTTATTAAGGATAAATTTGTTGATGTTAAAGTATCGTTCTTCGGTATCGCCGCTATTCATACGGTATTCAATATATTAACTTGTCTTATTCTGTTTCCTTTCAGAGGACGTCTTGAAAAGCTTGCCTGCATGATAGTAAAAGACGAAAAGCAGAGCAGCAATGGGGAAGAGGTTTACAGCTTTATTGACCTGCGTTTGCTTTCTACTCCGTCTGTTGCTATAAGAGAGAGCAACAGCAAGTGCAAGAAAATGGCAGAGCTTGCAAAGGATACTATTTTTGAAGCTTTTGAACTGATCGAGAAGTACGACAGCGCAAAAGCAAAGAATATAACAGAAAATGAAGATGTTCTCGATATGTATGAAGATAAATTAGGCTCGTTTCTGGTAAAGCTTTCTTCAAAGGAAATATCGGAGCGTGACGGTCAAAGCGTGTCGAGACAGCTTCACTCAATAGGCGATTTTGAGAGAATAGGCGACCACGCAATTAATATTTTGCAGCTTGCAGAAGAAATGCATGAGAAAAAGCTGCATTTCTCGGAGAAAGCCAAAACCGAAACAGATATTCTGATAGGTGCGCTTACAGAGATAATCAATTCTACAATAGACGCTTATACCACTAATAATGTATCGCTTGCAAAGCACATAGAACCGCTTGAAGAAGCTATCGACAAGCTGATAAACGACATAAAGGCAGAGCATATTAAAAGGCTCAAATCGGGTGAGTGTTCTATCGAACTCGGCTTTATACTTTCCGACCTTCTCACAAACTGCGAGAGAGTTTCCGATCACTGCTCTAATTTAGCTATTGCCATAATCGAAACGGAACAGTTGTCTTATGACGCTCACGAGTATATAAACGACGTTAAATCAAAGGGAAACAAAGAATTTCAGAACGAATATGAGATGTATAAGAATAAGTATTCTATATAATAATTTTACGGAGTGAGAAAATGTCAAAACAAGTTTTATCGAACCGTTCTGCGCACGAAATGCCGTCAAACTATCGCTTTAACTGTATGGATCTTGTGAAGTTTATTTGTGCGATCTTAGTGCTTATGATACACGTCAGACCGTTTGATCCGCAGAAATTAGGGGCAGAAGATTTCACAAATATAAATTTTATACTTAAAAACCATATTTGCAGACTTGCAGTTCCCTTTTACTTTACAGCGTCGGGCTTTTTGCTGTTTAAAAAAATAGATATAAAAAAACCTGATACAGAACGCATAAGGGGCTATTGCCTCAAATTATTAAGGCTGTTCGGCACATGGTCCTTTTTATTGTTTGTCGGAAAACATTATCAGCTGTGGTATCTGGAAGCGTCTGTATTAGCTGTGGCAGTGTTGGGCTTTATGATGAAAAAAGGCGTGAAAACGGGCAAGATAATACTCTTTTCGGTCATAATGTATATAATAGCACTGCTTGGTGATTCTTACTATGGTTTTCTTGCCATGCTGAAGAATTATAATGTTACAAAGCCTTTTATTAATGTATATGACAGTATGCACACATCTGTAAGAAACAGAATGTTTTTCGGGTTTATATTTATTATAATGGGAGCGTTGTTTTCTCAGAGGAAAATTGTGATCAATAACGCTGTCGCTGTTATCGGATTTATCGTTTCGTTGGGTGCAATGTTTTTTGAGGGGTATATGCTTAAACAGCATTCTGCTCCGAAAGATCTGCAAGTTTATATTTCATTGGTTCCTGCAGTGTTTTTCTTGTTTTATCTGTCAACGCACATAAAATTGGTAAATAAACCAATATATCAAAGCCTGCGTGTTGTAGGAATGCTTGTTTTCTATACTCAATTGTTTGTCGATCATTTTGTAAAGCTTGCTATTGATTTTGCAAATAAAAAAATCGGAATTAATATTAATCCTTTTCACTTCGTATTAACATTGATGTTTACGCTGCTTTTCTCTGTTCTGTTAGAAAAGCTCTCTAAAAAAGAAAAATTATCCTGGCTTAAATATTTGTATTCATAAATAAAGTGCTGCCGCAAAACTTGCGTGCAGCACTTTTTTGATCGTTACCGAACGTCATATTTTTTGATGATCTCAATAAAATCAAGCACCATTTGTTTTTGCTGTTTGTTCAGGTCACGGCTTTCCCGCAAAATATCGCTGTTTAAATAAGATCTGCTCAGAACGGAAACCCCGGACACAAATTCACAAATATCGCAGTCCAGAATATTTGCTATTACAGACATAGTATCTAAATTCACCTTGCAGATACCTCTTTCTATCTGGCTTATATACCCGACTGTAACATCTGCCCTTTCTGCGAGCTGCTCCTGTGTCAGATCATTTCTTTTGCGGCGTTCCTTTATACGTTTTCCTATAATTTTATAATCTATCGTCATTTTTATCACCCATATCTATTTTGTTTAGTTATAGCTAAAAATAACAGATAGTGACACTAAAAATTTTAGTTACAGGTATTGATTACACTCAAAATATACTGTATAATACTAAGAAAGAAACTATAATTTACCCATAGTCTTTCTTCATTTTGAAACGATCCCCTCTGCCATATACTAAATATAACAGAGGGGATCATTTGTTTTTGTTATTTGGTGATTGTGTAAAACTGCAATAATTGAACATTGCATAGTGTGCATTGCACATTGCACATTGCACACTGCACATTGAAATTTACATTCTCAGCGTTGCCCCAAGCTTAGACAATGCCTTGAGTGCTTTGTTCATAGCGTTCTGCGCCATTTCGTCTGTGAGAGTACCCTCTGCACTCCTGAGCGTTAAGCTGAATGCAACACTCTTCATTCCCGGGAGTATCGGCGCACCCTGATATACGTCAAACAGCTTTACAGATTCAAGATATTTGCCCGTACCCTCTTTTATAGCCTTTTCAAGCTCTATTACCGGAATATCAGCCTTGCAGATAACTGCAAGATCTCTCGATACAGCCGGATATTTCGGCAAAGGCTTGTAGTGCTTTTCCAGGTCTGCAAACTCAAACATAGTGTCAACATTAAGACTGAAACAGTAGACCTTCTTGTTGATACCGTAGTTTTCGCATACAGTGGGGTGTATCTCGCCTATAACGCCGAGTGTCTCGCCGTTTACCGTGAGAACGGCGCATCTGCCCGGATGATAACCGAACTGCGTATTGTCGGCTTTGATGTCGTAGGTATATACTCCCGAACGGCTGAGTACCTGCTCGCATATGCCCTTTACCTTGAAGAAGTCTACATCAGAGCCGTAAAAGCCTGCTGTGAGTACGTTCTTCTCAACAGGGAGCTTGTCGGGGGTTGTGGGTATATACTCCTTTGCGATCTCGAACAGGTATGCGTATTCGTTGCGGTTGTTGTAGTTCTTTGCAAGAATTTCAAGCATAGACGGCAGAGCCGTTGTTCTCATGATTGATGTATCTTCACCGAGAGGGTTAGATATTACAACGCTGTTTCTCAGGGGGTGATCTTCGGGCATCATTACCTTGTTGTAGTATTTGGGGCTGATGAACGAATATGTCATGATCTCGCTAACGCCCTGAGCAATGAGCGTGTCTATGATCTTCATGTCGAATTTCTGACGTACACTGTACTTGCCTTGCGCACCGCCGCTTATTGCCGTTGACGGTATAACATTGTATCCGTAGAAACGGGCGATCTCCTCTGCAATGTCTGCCTTGTGTACAAGATCGGGACGGAATGACGGAACAACAACAAAGCCGTCCTCTATTTTGCAGTCGATCTTTTCAAGTATGACCTTCATTTCTTCTTCTGTCAAAGATGTGTTGAGGAAATGATTTATCCAGTCTTTTTCAAATTTTATCTTAACAGGCTCATTCTTTGAGTTGTCATCAATTATAACTCCGTCAAGAACATCACCTGCGTCAAGCAACTGAACAAGCTCGCAGGCTCTCTCCAAAGCAGGCAGACACGCATTTGTGTCAAGCCCCTTTTCATAGCGTGAAGAAGCGTCTGTTCTCATGCCGTGTTCTTTTGCTGTAAGACGAACAGAAGAACCCATAAAGTTTGCGCTCTCGAATACTATTGTCGTTGTATCGTCCATGATACCGCTGTATTCACCGCCCATAACGCCTGCAATAGCAACGGGCTTTTCTGCGTCTGCAATAACAAGGTTTGAAGTACTGAGCTTCCTCTCTATGCCGTCAAGAGTTGTTATCTCTTCGCCGTCTTTTGCAAGGCGAACATTTATTTTTCCGTCTTTGATGAAACGCAGATCGAATGCGTGCATCGGCTGACCGTATTCAAGCATAACATAGTTTGTAATATCTACTATGTTGTTGATAGGACGTACTCCCATAGCACGAAGTCTTTCTCTCATCCAGAGCGGAGAGGGCTTTACTCTTACGTTCTCGATTATCTTTGCGCTGTACAAGGGGCACAACTCAGGCTCGTGTACCTTTACTTCAAGCATACCCTCGCTTGATTTTCCCGTTGACTTTGTTTCGGGTGTGTGCAGCTTTAATTCTTTGTTGAATGTTGCGGCTGCCTCTCTTGCAAGACCTATTACAGAGAAACAATCCGGGCGGTTTGATGTTATCTCAAACTCAACCTTTATATCGTTAATGCCTGTTGCGTCAAGAATGTTCATACCAACCTGCGGCTTTAAGTCGGGATCGTCCTGCAAAATGAAGATACCGTCCTCAATAGCATAGGGGAAGTCGTGAACCGTTACTCCCAGCTCTGCAACAGAACAGAACATACCCTCGCTCACAACGCCTCTAAGCTTACCCTTTTTGATAGGAGTTCCGTCATAAAGCTTTGACTTATCCATACATACGGGTACAAAATCGCCAACCTTTACATTTGTTGCGGCTGTTACTATCTGTACAGACTTTTCTCCAACGTTTACCTGACATACTACAAGCTTATCTGCGTCGGGGTGCTTTTCAATAGCGGTAATCTGTCCTACAATAACGTTCTCAACCTGACCGCCCTCTTTCTCAAAAAGCTCTACCTTTGAACCGCTCATTGTCATAGCTTCGGAAAAATCACGGGGAGCAATTTCACCTATATCAACAAATTCCTTTAACCATCTCATTGACAAATTCATAATTGTTTACTCCTCTCTTTTATCAGAACTGTGACAAAAATCTTGTATCGTTCTCATAGAACAATCTCATATCATCAACACCGTAACGGCGCATTGCAACTCTTTCAAGACCTAAACCGAGGGCAAAGCCTGAATATTCTTCGGGATCAATACCGCAGTTTGCAAGCACCTTCGGGTGTACCATACCGCAGCCGAGAATTTCGATCCAGCCTTCATTTTTGCAGACACGGCAGCCCTTGCCCCTGCAGCTGAAGCACTGAACATCAACCTCTGCGGAAGGTTCTGTAAACGGGAAGTGATGCGGACGGAAACGAACAACACTGTCGTCGCCGTAAAGACGCTTGATAAATGTTTCAAGCGTGCCTTTAAGATCGGCAAAGGTAATATCCTTATCAACAACAAGACCCTCTATCTGATGAAACAGCGGTGAGTGTGTAGCGTCAACTGCGTCACTTCTGAACACTCTGCCGGGGGAGATAATTCTTATCGGCGGTTTTTTCTTCTCCATAACTCTTACCTGTACGGGTGAAGTCTGAGTTCTGAGTACGATATTATCTGTAATATAGAAGGTATCCTGCGTATCTCTTGCCGGGTGATCTTTGGGAATGTTCAAAGCCTCAAAGTTGTAGTAGTCGTACTCAACCTCGGGACCTTCAACAATTTCAAAGCCCATACCGATAAAGATCTCCTTTATCTCGTCAAGAACGATAGACAACGGGTGCTTATGACCCAGCGGTGTCATATCAGACGGGAGAGTAACGTCGATCTTTTCCTCTTCGAGCTGCTTTTCAAGCATAAGCTTAGCAAGCTCTTTCTTTTTTGTATCAACTGCATTCTCGATAAATGCTCTTACCTCGTTTGCAAGCTGACCGATAACGGGGCGTTCTTCGGGTGAGAGCTTGCCCATTTGTTTAAGTATTGCGGTAAGCTCGCCCTTTTTGCCTGCGTATTTTACACGCAGCTCCTCAATAGTTTCGATCGCATTTGCTTTCGAGAGTTCCTCTTGTGCTTTAGCACGAATTTCTTCAAGCTTGGCTTTCATAGATTTCTGTCCTTTCTTTTTTTAGTGTTGAGTTTTGAGAGTTGAGAGTTTAGTTTTGAAAGTGGAATTTGGAAAGTGGAAAGTGGAAATTTCACAATACCACAACTTTAATTGCGTGCAATACACTTATGTTTTTATAATGCGAAAGCGCATTATTGCCTGCAGGCGCACGCCTGCCGCTCGGCGACAAAAAAGCCCTATGAAAGCAAACAAGCTCCATAGGGACGACATAGCCGTGGTACCACCCATATTCTGTTTACAAAGCAAACACTCTGTCGGCGTATAACGGTGCCTGCCGTCAAGACCTACTTCTTTGTTCAGCCCTGCCACTCGAAAGGGAACTTCACACAAACATTTTAACAGGCGGCTTTCAGCGTGCCGCCGCCCTCTCTGTCGAAAAAAAACACTTTTGCGCTACTTTACTTTGTCAGCGTGTTTCGGTTTTATGATTTGATCGTATACCATTATAACACGGCTTTTCGGATTTTTCAAGAACATTTGCAAAAAATAATACGATAAGTACATTAATCCTTGAAAAATCACAATAAATATGCTAAAATAGATAAGAAAATTTCATTTTTTGGAGAGATCGATATGACAGACAGATATACAGAACAGCTTGAAAAAAGGCAGAATACCCCGAAGGATACCATTCAGACGGTATTATCACTTATAGGAGTTTTTACCGTGCCTTTTATTTTTATTATACTGGGTGTATTCGTGAACTTTTATTTTATCGTTGTTGCGGTATGCGCTTTTTTCTTTGCGGTTTACGGCTCGTATTATATTCTAAACGGTTTGTATGTGGAATATGAATACACAGTAACTAACAGCAACATCACCGTTGATAAGGTTATAGGCAAAAGCAGAAGAAAAATGATAATGAGCGTTGACATCAGAAAATTCAACTCTCTTGCAAAGCTTAAAAATGCAGATATAGAATCCAAAAAGTACGAGAAGATTTTTCGTGCAAGCATTACACCCGACGGTGACGATGTATTCGCCGCTGAAATGCACCTTGATAAATTCGGCGGAGATTGTCTCTTGCTTTTCTCACCAAACGAAAAAACATTGGAGTCTATGCTGCCTTATCTTAAAAATACTATCAGAATTTCTTTGAGAAACTCGGGCATACACATTAAAAGCACTGCCGTACAGACAGACGATACCTTTCAGCCCCAAAAAACACAGCCGCCCGTTACGAATAAAGCCAAAAGCGAGAATAAAAGCGTTGAAAGCGGTAAAAATAATACCGAAAGCAAAAAGACAGATACAAAACAAGAAACGGATAATAAAGCCGAAAGCAAAAAGACAGATACAAAACAAGAAACGGGTAATAAAATCGAAAGCAAAAAGACAGATACAAAACAAGAAACGGATAATATGACCGACAAAAGCGGCAATTCAAAACAAGGGCAAAAGAAAAAAGGGAAAAAGAAGAAATAATCATAAAAGCGGAAATTTTACGGTATAATGAAAATTTCCGCATATTTTTATACTATTATTCAATAAAAAGATTTAAAGTGTTTTATTGTATAGTAGTATTATATCGGAGGAAATTATTATGGATATTATCAATTTCAGCGACCACTTTCCGCACAAGGATAAATTTCTCGATACATTTTACAGCAAGTTGAAAAGGCTTGATCCCGAAGGCGAAAATGATTATTCCTACACAAAGCTTATCTTTGAAGAGGTGAGCGATACTCTTGAAGATATGCGAAAAGCAGACTGCAACAAAGGAACATTCGGCACACTCGGCTGCGTTGTCGGCAGCTATGGAATGGCAGGCGCTGCAATGCTTTGCACCTCAGCCGCCTGCTGCAGCGGCGCAGGAATTGTGAAAACTATTCTTCCCGATAAGATATACCCCATTGTTTCAAGCAATGTGTGGGAGTCTGTTTTTGTACCGTGTAATACAAGTAATGACGGCACTCTCTGCGCTGATGATACAGACAAAATAATAAAAGAGCTTGAAGTCTGCTCGGCAGTCGTTGCAGGGTGCGGACTAAAGGTCACAAAAGACACAGAGTACCTTATCTGCGAAATATTGAAACGCTGTAAAGCTCCTGTTATTCTCGACGCAGACGGCATAAACTGTATTGCAAAGCATATAGATGTACTGAAAGAACGCTCATATCCCACAATTATTACACCGCACCCCGGAGAGATGTCACGTCTTTGCGGAAAAACTGTTGAAGAGATACAAAAAGACCGCATTAATGTCGCAAAGGATTTTGCAGGTGAATACGGCTGTATAGTTGTGCTGAAAGGTATGGGAACTATTATTCATGACGGCAGGAACGGCAGTGTAAACAGAACAGGCACAGGCGCACTTGCCACAGCAGGCACAGGAGATGTTCTTTCGGGTATTATCGGGGCATTCGTTTGCCAGAAGATAGACTGTCTGAAAGCCGCCGTTGCAGGTGTTTGTCTGCACGGACTTTGCGCAGATTTTCTCTCGGACACCTATTCTCTTGCGGGAACAACTGCCTCAGACCTCATTACCGTGCTGAAAATACTTACCTGAGGTGATCTTTATAAAAAAAGCATTAATTATGTCTTTTTTCTGTCTTGTTGTATTATCGGGCTGTTCGCTCACCGCAAAACAGCCTGCGCCGCCTCTTTTGGAGCTTGACGGCAGAACATGTGAAGTCACATTCCGCAATAATACATATACGGCAGAAATATCTCTCCCACATGATAATACTACCGTAATCAAATTCACTTCTCCCGACAGCATAGCGAATACGCAATATACCTTTACAGACAGCGAACTTGAAATAAAGTCGGACGCTCTTGTTTTCTCTTGTGATACTGAATATTTGCAGGAGAACTCTCTGCCTTCTCTGATAGACTGCGTACTCACAGATATTATGAGTGAAAGCTCTGTTGTATACTGCGGCACAGCACCGGACGCAGACAACACATCAACGCTTGCATTGTACAGCGGAGATACGGACAATTTTACTTATACCGTAAAAACAGACTTTGACACAGGTATTACAAAAGAGATCATCAGCGAAGATAAAAGACTGAAAATAATTATTCTCTAACATTTTTTACGCTTTTTAAATATTATATATTGGGTGAATAATTTTAGACCCGGGGGCAAAAATATTAATAAACAGGCTTGTAAATGGAAAATTGAAAGTGGAATTTATATAATTTATATAAATTTACCAATAACTACAAACTCCACTCTCGCCTGTAAGCCCTTTTTATTTTAAACATAAAACTACGGAGCGTGAAAAAAGTGAATATCAAAAGGGGAGAAATATACTATGCCGATCTCAGCCCTGTTGTAGGTTCGGAGCAGGGCGGCGTAAGACCTGTTCTTATCGTACAAAATGATGTCGGCAACCGTTACAGCCCTACGGTCATAGCCGCCGCAATAACAAGCCGCCAGGATAAGGCGAGTATGCCCACGCACATAAGAGTAAATGCAGTTTCAGGCGGTCTTGCGAAAGATTCCGTCGTTCTTCTCGAACAGATACGTACTATCGACAAACAGCGGCTTAAAGAGAAAATGGGCAGCCTTGACACCAACGCTATGGGCAAAGTTGACGAGGCGATCTCTATAAGCTTTGGACTTAAAGTCAATGCGTAATGCAGACTGAGCAATTATGCGGTTATACACGATGAAACAAATAGTTTATTGCACACGGTCAAAGAAAAATAAGAAGTGGTGGTATTATATAATTTTACATTTTCTATTTTCTATTTTCAATTCTTTTGCCGTTTGCATTGCACATTCAGACTGTGCAAAAAGTAAAGTTTGTTTAATGCATACTTTATTGCGCCGCCTTGGAGCGGCGGGGGAACTTTTGTTTTAGACGGAAGTAAGGGGCATTTTCTGCCAAAATGCCCCTCTTCCAAAAACAGTCCGCAGGACTGTTTTTGAAATTCACCCCTAAAAGGGCTGGAG
>JAFOMO010000274.1 GCA_017418905.1 Clostridia bacterium
AGACCGTACAGATTCTTCTCTACAATACGCTGTGCGGCGTCACGCTCGGTATAACCCAACGAGCGGTAAATATCCATAAACACTTCAAACGCATATACCAGAATATGACCGCTGCCCATGCAAGGATCAAGGAACTTCGTTAGCTCAAAGCTCAAAGCTTCAAGCTTAAAGCTGTTTAACATTTCAGCTTCAACTTCCGGACTTTGTTCTGCTTGAGGGAGAAAATACTTCCACCCCATTTTATCGGCAACCTCTTTTTCAAGTTCACCGATACTCTTTGAGCTTTGAGCTTTAAGCTTTGAGCTATACACTCTGCCAAGCGAGTTCTCGACCATATACCGGACTATCCAATCGGGAGTAAAAAGCTGAGTAGCCGCAGGAACGTCCTCTTTGCGTATCTTCTGACCGGAAGGACGTGCGAAAACCTTGTCTTTCGGCTCGGTGTTGTAGTACTGATACAGCCAACCGATGATCTCGACCTGACCTTCCTTTTCAACGTTGAAATCATCTTCGTCAATATCGTGAACAAGATGCCATACTACGCCGTCTTTGTCGGTGAACGAAACATTCAGAAGCAGCTCGGTGTAATCGTTTGTCTTTTCAAAAAGTTCCGGTAAGATCTCATTCAGCTTGTTGCACTGCTTGATAAAAAGGAATTGGAAAAGCTCCTCTGATTTGTTGCGGTCTTTGAAATCGTCTATCAGATCAAGCTCTGCGTCTGTGAATTCGAGGTCGGTATCGAACGGTTTTGTAACGAAATCCGGCTCTGCTTTTGCGGGATTCTCCGACGAAAGCACACGAACACGGCTCGGAAGATAGTCGTTGACCTCCATAAAGCGTATTGCGATAAGGCGGTTAAACCAAGTGTAGGCAACCTCCTCCATAACTGCTTCATACGCATCACAGTATTTCAGGCTCTTTGCCTTGATAGCGGCGACGAGAGATCGGCGCTGTTCATTAGCGGTCTTTCCTTTCAACTGTGCAGGCTGCTTTGTTCCGATATCAAAGAATTGCAGATCGTCCGTTGACTGCGGCAGCGGCTCGGCAATACCTTTGTCGGTAATGCCAAGTAAACCTGCTTTGTATTTCACTTCGCTGATAAGCTTATTTCTCGCCCAAACAGCGAAGTTCTTTATTGCGGTTTTATTCATAAAAAAGTCTCCGTATCTTATAGTTCTACATTAACTATCGTATTATTACTAATTTCGCCTTTAAGCTTCTTTTCAAGCTCTGTGAGGTATTTTTGTATATCATCATCACTCTCTATACGCCAAGTCGAACGCCCTGTCAAGGTCTTGATGCTGACAGTCTTGTGCCTTCTCTGTTCGTGAACCGGAGTGACGGGTGCTTCGATTTCGGTAGATTCGGCTGCCGCTTTAGCTGCTTGCTCGGCAAGATACTTTTCTTCCTCTGCCGTTATTTCGTTGAGCAAACGCACCTTCAAAGCGTCCGTTTCGTGACGGATATTTTTGAGCGTTGCCATATTATTACAATGGGTAGCTCTGTCTGAAATATCATCAAAGCTGCTTATAACTCTGCCGGACAGCTTCTGCTTGATGTGTGATGCGTTGAGTTCCTCAAAAACTCTCTCACGAGCTTCTTTTATCGTTTCAAGTACAGGTGCTTGTTCGGTCAACACGAGCTTTGCGTACGCTTCACGGAATTTATCATTCAGATCGGGCAGCTTGTAAATATCGCTAAACGGATTTGGTTTTCGCAATATCGCATTTATAGCCGATACCGCTGCTTCTACATCTTTATCAACGATATAAGTCTTGCTCTCGTTGTAGATCTTCATCAATTTGAGAGATGTATCCCAAATGCCCTTCTGTTCACCCGCAAAGAATTTCTTAACAGGCTCATAATCCTCTGCAAAATCAAGAAGATCGTCCTGTATTGAAGCTACTGTTGTGAAAAACTCCGCAGGGTATTTGCAGTCGAGGACATCAATAAGGAGCTTTTTACCTTCGGTAATGATCTTTCGGCAGGGATAAGCAGGCTGATTGTTATAGATAATTTCAAGCTTTTCGAGATCGGTTTTGAGGTTGGCGGCTCGTTTCATAAAGTCGCTCATTATAGTATCGTCATCATCGGAGGGACAAGTGTAATTCAGCAAGTCCTTCATAACCGCACGAACAGCCTTTTTCTGTTTCTCGTTAGCCTTGACACGCTTTTCGGTCATCAGCTTTTCGAGATATTCCTTGCGTGTTACATAGCGGTAAAGATCGTCGGCTGATTTGGAAACAAGAGATACCATTTCATTATTTACATAAAAAGCGATTTCTCCATCTCTGAACAGCTTTGCAACAAGCCATTGCACATCGGCTTCAATAAAGCCATAAGGCGGAGCCATAAAACGATCCATCAGCGTTTTCATAGAAGTTTTAACGTGACGTGCCGAGCTGCGAGCAATATAATCTGCAACATCATTCAAGGCGAGCCTGTTGATCTCTGCGCTTTCACCTCCGAGAGTGAGCTGCTGTGCGTTGTCACGGAATACGCCTCTGATGTCGCTGTCAGACACAGGCGTATCAATATAGCTTAATTTGCTGTAAACAGCCGAAGCGAGCTTTCCCATTGCTTCGTTAATTCGCGCGGACACATCCTTTGCCGATGATTGGATCTTATCACCGTTAACGTAAATATCGGCTGCTTTGAAAGCTTCTTCAAGGAAAAGTCTTGACTGTTCCTTACGCTCACGAAGCTCTACACGTTTGTCGGCTTTGATCTGCTCATATTTTGTGGCAGCCTTGCTGGCTTCGTTAGTCAAGAATTTCTCGATCTTGATCGACATTGTTATTTCATCAAGGAACGAGCTGTCATCGGGCAGAACGACCAGAACGCTTGTACTTTGTCCGGAAATCATACGCAATGTGCTTTCATCGGTGATCTCGTCGGTGTTAGGTGTTAAAACTCTTAATGTCAAAGCAAAATTCTGATTTGCCTTGTGAGGTCTGTTATCGACAAAACGGTTGAAACCATAAGAATAACGTCCTCTTAACTCGGGAGAACGATACTTGCTCTCACTATATAAGCCATCAAAAATAAGCTCGGATACCTTTGCGGTAATCTCACTCTGTTCAACATTCTGATTTTCAACGGCACGATTGATCTCCTGCTCCTCATTGGTGAGGAAAACATATGTTTCGCCAGTGCTTTTCTGAACAAGAGTCTGCTTTATTAAACGCTTTAATGCGTCCTCGACCTTCTGCTGCAATGCCATTCTGTCATCATCGATGTTAGATACCATAAGGCTTGTGATGTTTTCGACAGTTGCCTTGATCTCCTTGACATACTTGATCATAAACAGAATTTTGAGTACATTAACATCAAAACATTCTTTCTCGTGGTCGGAATTCA